>DASRRN010000672.1:0-6371 GCA_035695685.1 Acidobacteriaceae bacterium
TTTTCTTTGAGATTGGAAGATGGTTCTCAATGATGGATAATGCGAAGGCCATTCCAATGAATTGAGGAGAAGCAATGAACATGAAGGCCATCTCTCGTACCTCTGCGCTGATTGCTTTATTAGTCCTGACCGCCAGTGCCCCATCCGCTTCGCCCCAGCAGAGCCAGTATCCGATCCTGGACAAAGTCGCCCAAAAAGTGATCAACAAGTACCAGACGACCAGTTGCGCGGATTTGAAGGCTAAGAAGGAGGCCCCTAAAGCTGCCGAATCGGGCGATCAGGCACAGATGAAACAAAAAGTCGTGATGATGCTACGCAACGACCCTAAGATGCGCGCGCATTTTCTGAACATGATCGCCGGACCGATCGCCAACAAAATGTTCGAGTGCGGAATGGTTCCCTGATACGGAGTTCCGGCGATGGAAGATTCCGGTGACCTTTCGTTCCCTTGACTTTTCTGAACCCGGATGCTGTTTTCACTCGACACTCTCGACATTGGGAATCCTCCATCAAGCGACGATTTAGGCATAGGAGGAGATACCGTGGCTGCTCCCAGAATGTCTGGTAAGATCGCGGGATACGGTCCTGGCTGGGGATTAGGTGGGCTATCTGTTTGTGGAACGCGGGAAAGCGAGAAGCGGCTTTGGAACTCTTCTTGTCATCCTGGTTCTTGGTTTCCTTACGCCCTCAAGCGGATGCGGCTACCACGTCGCGGGGAACGCCGCCCATCTTCCTCCTATGGTGAGCACGCTTGCAGTTCCAGTGTTCGCAACCCATGTGCAGACTTTTCATACAGAGATGTCGTTCACCCAGGCGGTGATTCGTGAGCTAAACACGCGCACCAGCTATCGCATCTTGAACCAAGAGGATGCCGACGCCGACGCAACTCTTCGGGGAACGATCCTTAGCCAAACTGTCGCACCTTTGACCTTCGATGCAGTGAGTGGAGAAACTTCCAGCTACCTGGTCACGATTACAGCCAAGGTCGTACTGACTGACCATGTGGGACGTGTTCTTTATGAAAACCCCGCTCTCTCCTATCACGAACAATATCAATCGACAGCCGATCTCAGCTCGTTTATTCAGGAGGGTTCTCCCGCAGTTACGCGAATTTCACGCGATTTCGCACGTGCCGTCGTCAGCGACATGTTGGAGTCATTTTGACTCCCTTTGTAATCGCGTATACAACGAGGGCGGCTAACATGCTGCTCGGACTCCCTGTCAAACAGACGGGATGACGTGGCGTTCTCCATTCCGACTCAAACCATGAATGGCTGCAGGCGTAGGGTCGGCCAAATCATCTGTTTCGCAACAACGAACGTACTTGAGCATCGAACAACCAGCTTGTTAGCATTCGCAGCCTGGGCCTGCCTCTGCCTCCCGCTCGCAGCGCAGCAGCCAGTTGCGCGCACTGCTCCGGCGAGTCCTCCCAATCGCACTGATTCAGGAAATGGCAATCCAGCCAAAGCATTACCTGACGATCCGAGTTTTCAAAGTTCGGGTTTTCAAAGTTCGGCCCCGACAGCGCAGGTCATACCCAATGTGCCCGCCGAAGAGCCTGTGACCCTCTCGGCAGACACGCAAACATATGCTGGCAGCGTCTTCACGGGCGAAGGCCATGTCGTCATCCATTGCGAAGATTATGTAGTTTCCGCGGATCACGCCACTTATGATCGCGATACCGGCAATGTGATCGCGCAAGGCCATCTGCACCTGGTTGGCGGACCCGATGACGCTCATGTCGAAGCGGACCACGGCACGATGAATCTCCACGCACAGACGGGGCATTTTTACAACGTGGAGGGAACTCTAGGTCTGCGTCTCTCCAGAGAGGCCTCCGGCCCGAGCGACAAATCGGATGCGTTTGTATTCAAGGGACGTGAGGTATTTCAGGATGGCCCGCGCAGGTATAGGGTGTTGGACGGATGGGTCACCTCATGTCAGCTACCTCGCCCCGATTGGATGTGGAGCGCAGGGAAATTCACATTGAACGAGAAGAATGCGAGCGCGACTAATGGAATCTTCCGTCTGTGGAACGTCCCAACGCTCTACCTTCCGTATATCAGTCTCCCAGCTCACTCAGAGACTCGGCAAAGCGGTTTTCTATTACCATGGGTTTGGACGTCCTCGACCAAAGGACTCATCGTCACCGATGAATATTATTGGGCGATCGATCGCAGTGCGGATCTAATGCTCGGACTTGATTACTTCTCGCTGCGTGGATGGCAGCAGCGCGCAACGTTTCGTTACAAAGGTCGTGGCGATGATTCCGTCATGGCACACTTTAGCGGATTCCAGGATCGGGGTTACTTCACGGATGGCACTTTCGTGAATCAGACCGGGCAAAATGCGGTGTTCTCAGGCCGTCACGATCTATCTGCCCAAACGCGGATCGCCGCGAATGTGGATTACCTGAGTTCGTTCCCCTATCAGGAGGCGTTCTCGAATAACTTCAGCCAGGCAGCTTCCACAGATATTCTCTCGTATGCTTACGGCCAGCATGAAACGGATGGCTATCTTACCGCATTTTACTCAGATCGATATCAAGGCTTGAAACGGGCAGCATCGACACCGCTGCAGTCCCGCATTGTCCCCGGCAAGGCCTTCATCCAATTGCCGGCCGGCGAAACTGCAATCCCGCAGGAGGAAGTCACCATCTTTCATGCTCCATCTCTTGATTTGAGCACGACGGATCATTCGCTCCAGGGCACGGGCGTCCAGTGGCAAGTTGACGGATCGGCAACAGGATTGAAACGTTCGGAACCAGGATTCACATCAAGTGGAATCACGGAGCGGGTTGATCTTCATCCTGAGATTTCCTTGCCATTTGCACTGGGAGATTGGCATTTTCGCCCATCGATTGCGGTGCGCGACACCTTCTATAGCCGCAGCCGTGAAACGCCCCCTGCTCCCGATGCCCCTGTAACCGAAAGCACGGGCAGTTTGAATCGCGGCGACGTGGAGATCGGTATGGATATTAGACCCCCGGTGATTGAGCGGACATTCGATTCATCCACCATCGAGCGTTGGTTCGGTGGTCCTATAAAACACACCGTCGAACCCGAACTGACCTATCGCTATGTGACCGGAATCAACAATTTCCTTAACGTCTTGCGCTTCGATGATATTGACGTAGCCAGCAACACAAACGAGCTGGAATATAGCGTGACACAACGGCTATTCCTGCGGCCCTTGAAATCGCGGCCTTGTACATCCGAGGAAACGAAAGCCGATAGTCGCCCCAGCAAGAATGCGGGGAAGGAATCTGTGAAGGTTCCATGCGGCAATCGGGAATGGATAAGTTGGCGCTTAGCTCAGAAGCGCTTCTTTGACCCAACGTTCGGAGGAGCCATCCAAGACGGGCGCCGCAATATCTTTACCACAACTCTCGACTTTTCAGGCATTGCCTTCCTCACAGAACCACGCGATGTTTCTCCGCTGATTTCCCGGACGCGAGTTCGGTTGTCTGACAAAATGGATTTCGAGTGGAATGCGGACCTCGATACAGGGGCCAAAAAGGTGACTTCCAACAACTTTCTCGCAAATGTCCATGAAGGCGATTTCTTCGCAGGACTAAGCTACGCCCGGCTCAATGCACCTGGCCGCTCCTACTCTGACGGCATTCCTTCCTCTGTGTCAAATTCAAGGCAAATCCGCCTTCTTGCGGGGTACGGCACTCCCACGAAGCCGGGCTTTGGCATAGCCGCCAATGCGAATCTGGATCTGAATCTCGGAACCATTCAATACGAAGCGATCCAGAGTGCATACAACTGGGCCTGTTGCGGCTTGAGTGTAGAGTACGGCAGATATAATCTCGGGGTCGTGCGGGACGAAAGCGTGTGGCGTTACAGCATCACCCTGAAGAACATCATTACCGCTGGAAATCTGAACCGCGCGGTGAGCTTGTTTTAGGCTCGCAACGAACGCCTGTTAGGAGTTTCGGAGACCGTAGTTTCAGGGGACCAGACGGTGTACCAGGCTGCGGAAAAAGTCTATCGAAGAGCCCCGATCATTTTTTGTCACGACGCGAAGATCGCATCCGCGATAGACTCATTCCGACAGATTTTATGAGACAAACCGGATTCATAACAACGACATGTATCTTCGCCGGCGCTGCTGTGCTACTCGCGACTGGTATCGCGAGCTTACGGGCGCAGGGACCGGGCGGCGCACGAAATGCGCAGGCGCTGTTTACTGCCCTCGACACCGATAAGGATGGGACCCTGACACGGCCCGAGCTGGAGTCCGGCTTCAACTCCTGGTTTACCGCTTGGGACAACACTCATAGCGGGACCCTGACCCAGGCTCAGATTCTGGCCGGAATCAGCAAAGTGCTGCCAGCGCCGCCTGCGGTCAAGCCTGGGCAAGCCAACACGTTCAACCCTGCGGGTAATTCGACGCCGATCCCCGTACCGCAAGAGGCTGTGGATGCCATGACGGCCGCCTTACCCACTACCCCTGGCGTCAAGCCGATGCACGAGCGCAGGTTGCTGGTGATGGCGCATACCGGCGCCGGTGGGTTCGTGCATGCCTCCATCCCGCTGGCTGCGAAGGCGGTGGAAGCATTAGGAAACCAGGGCGGTTTGTGGACCACGACCGTCAGTTACGACGCGGCGGATATCAACGCTAGTAATCTCAAGAAATATGACGCCATTTTCCTGGACAGCACAACTGCTTGCTTTCTTGACGATCCGGATCCCTCAGTGACGGCCGCGCGGCGAGCGGCGTTTCTGAATTTCGTGAGAGGCGGAAAGGGTGTCGCCGGCATCCACGCGGCGACAGACGCATATCACACTGACTGCCTGGCGAGTGAAGCCGCCGTAAAGAGCGGCAGCCCCGGGCGGAATATGGCGGCATCGGGTTTAGCCGCCCGGCTAGTCACGGCAGCGGACAAGGACAGTGACGACACCGTCAGCCGGCAGGAGTGGACCGCCCTTGCCGACAATTGGTTCCAAAAGTTGGATACAGGCAATACGGGGAAGGTCACTCGCGCCGATTTTGTGGCACACTTCAATTCGTTGTTGCCACCGCTCGACACGCATCGTCGAGGCTCGGAATCGAAGCCTGTTCTGCAATGGCCCGCGTTCAACACTCTGATCGGCGGTTACTTCAAATTTCACTGGCCCGATCCGCAACTGATTTATGTCAAGATCGATGATCCGAAGAGTCCTTTGACGGCCATGTTCCATGGCAAGGAGTTCGAGATCCACGACGAGACATATACATTTGAGCAAGACTCGTTTTCGCGCAAGAATGTGCATGTGTTGACGAGTATCGACTACGACAAGATGAGCGCTGAGGATAAGGCGAAGGAAGTGAATCCGCGAAGCGATCACGATTATGCCTTGAGCTATATTCGCCGCGAGGGCAAGGGGCGAGTGTTCTACGAAGGACACGGCCACAGTTACCGGGTATATGCCATGACGCCGATGCTGGAACACATTCGAGCTGGGATTCAATACGCGCTGGGCGATCTGAAAGCCGATGACAGCCCCTCAGTGAAATAAGCTGTCCGATGCACGGTTTCGGACGACTGGGGACAGGACGACAGACAAAAACGAGACACACGTGAAACCGTTGACTACACCCAAGTTCATCCCGAGCGGCGAAGAATTGAGCAAGCTTGACCGCGATCTGCGGTTTCATCCTTCGACTACTGAGCATCCCGCAGCTCTGACCTCGGAGCAGATTGCGGCTTTTAATCGCGACGGTTACCTGGCCGGCATTCGGATCTTCGATGAAGAAGAGATAGCCGGCATCCGTCGTTACTTTGATGACCTGCTGGCCAGGACGCTCGCCGCAGGGGGCGACAGCTACTCGATCAGCACGGCACACCTCCGCCATCGACGTGTTTACGACATCCTGACGGATCCTCGTATTGTGGCCCGCATCAAGGACCTGATTGGCGAGAACGTGGTTGCCTGGGGTTCGCATTTCTTTTGCAAAATGCCTGGAGATGGTAAACGGGTTTCCTGGCATCAAGATTCGAGCTATTGGCCGTTAACGCCGTCGATGGCCGTGACCGCATGGCTGGCGATCGATGATGCCACTGTCGAAAACGCCTGCATGCGGTTCATTCCTGGTTCGCACCACTTGGGCCATCTGACCTACACACTGAGTGAAAACGACGAAGCGAATGTTCTGAACCAAACGGTTCCGGGCGCTGAAACTCTTGGACGACCGGTAGATGTGGAACTTCGTGCTGGGGAAATTTCCATCCACAGCGACCTGCTATTGCATGGATCCGAAGCGAATCAATCGAACAAACGGCGCTGCGGGCTGACTCTGCGGTATTGCCCGGCTATCGTTCGAGCGGATCTGGGGTGGAATGCGAAAGGGGTGGTTGTGAGCGGGAAAGACGAATCCGGTCA
>DASRRN010000673.1:0-3527 GCA_035695685.1 Acidobacteriaceae bacterium
GCCCGGTGATCCTCCTGGGGACAGATGTAGAGCTCGCAACCGAGGATGGGCTTGATGCCACGGGCTTTAGCGGCGTCAAAAAAATGCACCGCGCCGTAGATGTTGCCATGGTCGGTAATGGCAACGGCCTTCTGCCCGATACTGTCGACGTGCGCCACCAGCTTTTCGACATCGCAGGCGCCGTCAAGAAGAGAATAGTCAGTGTGCAGATGTAGGTGGGTGAACTCGGCCATGGGATAGCCCTAGTTTAATCTTCTGGGCTGATCCCATGGAGCGAGTTGGTGTGCAGAACTGGTGCAGATTGAGGAAAAGCGGGAGTGGAATTGCCGTTAGGCAGACGTCAATCTAAGACGCGAACGCCGCCCGACCTAAACGGCTACGATACGAGCAAGAGATCCAGCTCAGGCTTGGCGCTGGCAACAAGTTTGTGCCGGGGGGTCAGCGAAACTCGACCGTCATGGGCAAAAAGGAAATCGTAATCCGCGTGGCATTCGCCACATAGCCAGAAATGTTCAACGTGAACATGGGCCCCAATCCGACGCGTGGTGCGGATCACTCGACCACTACGAAGGTAATGTAGCTCCTTGCGGCACTCCGGATTCATACATTGGGAAATCATGTAGGACCTCTCGGGTTACTGCGGTAAGCATACTCCCGTTAGGTTACTTCCGCGGAGACCGATTGCCCCAGAAGTTGTACGGAGGTACCCAGTATTTTCCACAGGGGAATCGAGATGGGTAACGCCCGTCGATTTTTTTTGTGGGCCAAAACGCCTATCTTCCGTTACTTGGATGCTCCGGCGAGAAAGAGGGATCGAAAATGATGTGTCCGCACAGGACACGAGTGTCTTAAAAAAATGACGTCTTTTTAATGTGACTTTTATTGTAGCCTCACGAAATCCGTCTTGCGCCGGCCGAAGCCCGACAGAGATAAATGTCGGCATCGATGCCTGTCATTGCACGATACTGCGCATGGATTTGTTGGCGAAATTGGTTCGCTCTGCTGGCATCGACTAAGTTGACGGTGCAGCCCCCGAACCCGCCTCCCGTCATGCGAGCTCCATAACAACCGGAGAGGCCGGAGGCGATTTCGACCAGCGTATCCAACTCACTGCAGCTGGCCTCGAAGTCATCACGGAAGCTGCGGTGCGCTTCGGCCATGAGTGTGCCGAAGGCAGACAGATCGGCGCGTTCGAGCGCTGACGCGGCAAGTTCCACTCGTTTGTTCTCAGTGATGATGTGACGGCAGCGGCGAAAAACGTTCTGCGGCATTTGCTGCCGGCACTCGATCAGCTGTGCCTCCGTGGCATCGCGCAAGGCGGTAATCGAAGGCCAGCGATCATGCAGGATGCGCGTGCCTTCTTCCACTTCTTCACGGCGTACGTTGTATTGCCCGCCCGCGTGTTCATGCTTGACCATGGAATTGCAGATGATGAGCCGCACATGGGCGGGAATGGGCAACTGGCGATACTCAAGAGATCGGCAGTCCAGCATCAAGGCATGATCCTGCTGTCCTGCACAGGCAATAAATTGATCCATGATGCCGCTACGCGCGCCTACGAAGGCATTCTCCGCACGCTGGCAGGCGAGGGCGATGGTGGGCAGCGGCAAAGAAGCGCCGGCAAGCTCCAGCAACGCCATTGCCGTGGCCACTTCAATCGATGCCGAGGAACTGAGCCCGGCGCCGAGCGGAACATTGCCCTCGAGCGAAAGGTCAAATCCGCCTATGCGCACTCCTTCCTGCGCCAGGCTCCACGCAACCCCCATGGGGTAGTCGCTCCAATGCTTGCGGGCGGTGGCAGGCAAGGGATCCGCCGGATACGAGATCTCTTCGGCCATGTTTTTTGAGTAGAGCGAGATCTGTCCGTCGTTCCGTGGGCGGATCGCAGCGACGGTACGGAAATCGATGGCCGCGGGCATGACGAACCCGCCACTATAGTCGGTGTGCTCGCCAATCAGATTTACGCGGCCGGGCGCCGCGCATTGCACGCCCAGTTCGCTGGCGGTTGCATAGTTTCCTATTACATCGTCTGAAGAGGCCATCGTAGTTTTCTGTTATCTTTTGCGTCGCCGCTCTATTACCAACAGGTCCCTAGCGGCTTAAGAGGCTGCGGAAAAAGCCGGATGGGGAGGAAGCATGCCCCAAGGGCTAAAAGAGGGTATGTGAGAACTCGGAGAAGAAACCGCAGATCTCTCCACTGCGCTACGCTCCGGTCGAGATGACAAATTTGTGGCTAGGAGATGCCCCCTTTTCCATGGAGAAAACCATCCCAACCTCGTAAACAAATTTGTCATCTCGACCGGAGCGTAGCGCAGTGGAGAGATCTGCGGTTTCTTCTCCCGTTCTCACACAAACTCCAAAGCCCACGATGATTGAATTGCGTTTGCGCCGGGGATAAATCCCCGGCCTACCCTAAAACCGAGTTTTTCCGCAGCCTGTTAAGGCCCATTCAATGCTGCGGAATTCAAGTATGGGCTAAAGCCGTTAACCTTACCAGTCTAGGTTTGAGCCGCTGCCGCGCTCAGCATTTGATCCAGCAACATGGTTGCAAACGCATCCTGGCCGTAGCTTCCGAAACGGAAGGTCGTTAATAACATACGACCGGAACCCTCATGAAGTTCCGCAAGATAGGCGCGGTTGGAATTGAGCCAGCCGTAGAAGACTCCGGCCAACACACAGGAGGAGTCCTGCTCCCGCAGTCCGGCAATCACGAACTCCGGCATGACCGACGCCGCCTCCCAGCCTAGAATTCCACTATCGATGACCGGGGCGAGGGGTTGCCAAAGCGGACTGGAGGACAGAACCCAGTTGAAGTTACTGACCCAATCGCCTGACAGGTCGGATCCTGCGCGGGGCACAATCGTCAGTGGGTTTCCCGGAGGAAGAGCATCCCGGCTTCCGGCCAACAACAAAACAGCCCCGCCCTGGCTGAGTTTTGCGCGAGTGGCATCATCCAGCGAAGAGGAGAGCCACACCGTTTTCCCGGCGACAGTACCTGCTTCTGCACTCGCGTCGCTCACCTTAAAGCCATTGGCCTCGAGCGCGGCACGCAAACCCTCCAGTTGGTTGAGCGGATCGTGGATGACTACGGCGGTCGCCCGGACCGGCCGTCTTTGCGGATACACTGCGTAGCGGTAACGATTCTGCGCCAGGGTGACTCCCGCGGCGCTCACTAGTTGCAGGCGGAGAAACTCGGGTGTTGGCGCGCCCACGGACGAGGTTTTGAACTGCAACGCACCTTCGGTGGCAACCGAACCCGGTTCGGGTATGCTGGCTAGCGGCAAGACACCGGATTGTCCGCCGGAAGTCTGCCACATGATCGTCGCGCCCTCCAAGGACGTGGTGGAATAATGCGAGACCACGAGGGGAAGTTCCACCGGGGACCCAGCGGTAAAGTTGTGGGTGGCGAAGTTGGCCATCAACAGGTCGTCCTGCTGCAGCTTGCCCAGCTCATCAGCAAAGACCTTGGGCCGGCGCCACATACTCATCAGGCCGTTCGCTTCCCAATTTGCGTCAGTGAGCTCGGT
>DASRRN010000674.1:0-6181 GCA_035695685.1 Acidobacteriaceae bacterium
TCCTCCAAAATATTGTCGGCCAGAGTAAAGAATCCGCTGCCCGGCCCAATCTCGCTGGTATAGGTTCCCGCGGCAAATCGTCTGCATGCTTGCATCTTGCTTGGAATATCGTTGCCAAGATCGCTCACATAGACACAAGGAAGGTTAAGCTGGCCGATCTTTTCCTTCAGCGTCATCCTGCCGAGAAGATCTTCCACCCGCCGGTCGACCGGCTGATGGGGATCGAGATATGCGGCAGCTTCGGTAGTCGATTGCGAACGAAGAAGCATAGATCCAACCACGATCGGAACAGCTGCAAAAACCAACACCGGGAAGGATCTTAGCAAGCGCATAGAAGCCTCTCACAGCTTTGTTCTTTTCACTCGTCGGGATCAAGGACTGCGAATTGAATCGTTAGCGGCTCGAGCAACCGCTACGACTGAAGCCGCAGCCCCGAATACTTTTCTACCTTGTCCGGATTGATCGAAATACCAAGCCCTGGCCCAGATGGAACGGGGAGCATGCCGTCGGAATCCAACTTCCAGGGAACCTCCACAATATCGTCGATGAAGGGGGAACCTGTGAGATATTCCACGAGATCGGAGCCCGGACACGCAGAAGCCAAATGAAGGTCGGACGCTAATCCCAGGGCCGTATTCCAGCCGTGGGGAACAAATTGGACCCCGTGATCATGCGCCATCCAGGCGATTCTTCTCTCCTCGCTTATGCCCCCGACCTTGGTTACGTCTGGCTGCACGATATCGAAGGCGCCCTTTTGAATCCATGGAACGAATGATTGACGGCGGGTCAGAACTTCACCGCCGGCGATCGGTAAGCGGGCGTTACTCCTCAGCAGCACGTAGTCGGCTAGATTGTCCGGGGGCAACGGCTCTTCAAACCATTTCACGCCATACTCAGCCAGCATATCGGCTGTCCGGAGGGCCCACTTATATCCCTGTTGCCAAAAGGCATCGCTCGCACCAGCATCCACCATGAGCAGGGCATCGTCGCTGACTGCCTCGCGGGCAGCGCGAACGATCTGTTCATCCAGAAGATTGCTTCGCCGTCCAAACGGACCCCAGCCGATCTTGAAGGCACGAAAACCCTGCGCCTGGACAGCATGCAAGTGTGCGGCCAGTGGCTGAGGCTCCTGCATCAGGAGCGAGGCGTAGGGAAGAACCCGCTCCCGATAACGTCCACCGAGAAGCCTGCTAACCGGTTGGCCGGTGGCTTTGCCGAGGATGTCCCAGAGGGCGATGTTGATCCCGCTGATGGCATGGGTGACGCTTCCGCCGCGTCCCATCCAGAATGTATTCGCGTGAAGTTTTTCCGTAACGCGTTCCGGCTCCAGGGCATTTTCTCCGATCAGCAGCGGCTCCAAAATGCGCAAGGCCCCTTCCACCAGCAGGTCGTTGGTAAATGCCGAGCCCCATCCGGTGATCCCTTGATCGGTATAAACGACGATCAAAGTGTGGATACAATCGTCGGACTTTATCTCGTTGGCCCACCCGCCTTCCGGCGTACTCCCACGCAGCCCTGCCGCTTTGATCGCTGTGATCTTCATCAATCCCTTCCGTTCTGGATCCTACGGCTTTAAGGAGTCACCATGTCAGGTGGAACGCTGGCACAGCGCAGCGCGGTCAGGCCCTACACCAGCAAGACCGCTTTGATCACCGCCTGCTCACGGTTGCGCACCAGATCGAAGGCTGCCTGCCCCTCTTCAAGAGGGAGCCGATGGGTGATCAACTTTCTCAGATTCAGTGCCCTCGAGGTCACGAGAGCGATGACCTCCTCCCAACCGTTTCGGTCGCTTTGCGCTCCTACGACCGTGAGGTCCTTTAATACAACCTGGTTCATGTCGAGATGATCGATTGCATGCTCGTAGACACCATAGAGCAGAATGCGACCGCCTGGCCTGACAACCTTGAGCGCCTGCCGTGTGCTGTTTGCCGTACCGGCGCAGTCCACAACCACATCAAACGTTTTCCCCGATCCGTTCCCCAACTCAGCACCCGCGTCACTCTCGGCTGCGGGCAGGTAAACATCGGCGATTCCTATAGCCTGCGCAGCATCCAGCCGGCTTTTCAGTGGGTCACTTAAAACAATATGCGCAGCTCCTAGGATCCGGGCCACTTGGCAAGCAATGAGTCCTATCGGGCCGGCACCCAGCACCAGAACGCTGTCGCCCTTCTCGATGCGACATTTGCGGATCGCATTGTAGACTTCCATATCCAGAATCGCCGCCTCTTCGAACGAGACAGAATCGGCGATACGATAAACATTGTGCTGCGGAACGACAAGATACTCCTGGCAGCCGCCATCTCTTGTGATTCCGAATTCAAATCCTTCAGCGCAGAATTGGGGACTACCTCGTTTGCAGAGGGGGCAATGACCGCAACCGACAACCGCGTCCAGGGTGACCCGATCACCGTCGCGAACATTCGTCACCTTGCTGCCTACCGCCGCGATGTCCCCGGAAATTTCGTGGCCCAATATCATCGGAGGCTTTGCCAACGGAATCGCCCCATTCAAGATGTGGATGTCTGTGCCGCAGATTCCAACGGCCCTCACCTTCAACAGCACTTCATCTTTGCGGGGACTAGGCGGAGGGCCCGACACGTGTTCCATCCGCAGCTCTACCCCACCGCGCCAAACAAGTCTCTTCATCGAATTCATCCAGAGCGATACTAGACGGCCCTTTTTCGCTTGTAAAGTTCTTTTGCGAATAACAAGACTAAGTATCTTGAAATTCGCTCTTCAAGGTCATAGTTCCCCTGATTACGTTTGTATCTTATCCGAGTCGAAGGCCGCGAGCGAGCCCCGGAACGCTGCCGCCTGGGGCCGCGGAAGAGCCGCTTCAACGCGATGCGCGCTTCCTCCTTTCAGGCGCTTTGAGAAATGCTTGCGCGAGTGCCTTTTCTACGACCAGAAGGGTTGCCCCCAAAGCCCATTCCTTTTCTCCAAGTTTTGAAATTCGTATCTGAACCTGATTGACGTCCTGCATCATGGCTCGCTGGTGAACGACGCGTTCAATTTCCGGAAGAAGGAGGTCCCCAACGGCAGACGCAACACCTCCGCCGATCACAATTAACTCGGGATTCAGGAGATTCACCAGTCCAACGATGCCGCGGCCTAAATGCGCACCGGCTTCCGATAGCAGTCGCGCGGTAAAGCGGTCGCCCGTTCTAGCGGCTTGGCCGAGCATCTCGACCGAAACACTCCGCGCATCTCCCTGCGCGATCTCCATCAAGGTGTTGCTCAACCCGGCCGACAAACCGTGCCGCGCTTTCCGGATGAGGGTAGAGGCCGAAACCAGAGTTTCCAGGCAACCGCGATTGCCGCAGGAGCAAAGGCGCCCATTTTCGAAAGCCGTAATATGGCCGAACTCGCCGGCAAATCCTCCAGCCCCCGAGTACAGGCGCCCATCCAGGAAGAGGGCCGCGCCTATCCCCGCACCGACTGCGACGTATATAAAATCTTTCGCGGCGTCCGCACCACCGAGCCTATATTCGGCGAATGCCCGGGTACGCGAAGTATCTTCGAGTTGCACTAGACTCTTGTATCGGTCTTCCAACATTTTTTTGACCGGGACGTTCATCCAGAGGGGGAGTTTCGGCCAGAAGATCATCACCCCCGTGCTACGTTCTACAATTCCCGAGACGCCGATCCCGATACCATTCAAGTCTGCGTACTTGAGCTTCGATTTCTGCAGCATGTGATCGATAAGATTCATCAGACGACGCATTGCGACTTCAGGACCTTCATTGGCGTGGCTTCTGTCCTTGGTGTACTCAATCAAATTCCCCTTGAAGTCTGTCAGGGCGATTCGAACATTGACACTTCCGAGATGCACGCCAATCAAGCGACCAAAGTCGTGTCGCAGCGAAAGCAGTGTCGGCCGCCGGCCGCCGGTTGAATCGCCATGACCGGCTTCAGCGATGAAATTTCCAGCGAGCAGACTGTCACAGATCTTCGAAACCAGGAACGGACTAGCGCCCGCCTTCTCTGCGACTTGCGAACGGGAGATGTAGCCGTGGACGCGAACAAGTTGTAAGATCTCCAGGCTGTTCAGATGCGATAGGCGCATTCTTGGCATTGACGGGTCACCCTATGAAGTATTCCATCCAACATGATCAAACGATCAATTTCAACTGCAAGCTCGGGAAGAAGATGCGCAAAATCGCACGCTGTTTTGCCGGCAACGCATCCCGTGTAAGCCACGGAGGATTGAACCGCAACACAGAACTGGACGAGTGTGGGAGCTCTTTCACAACTTGCAGGAAACAGTCCTGTCCTCTCGTACCTTCGTTGTTGATTACTTTCACCAAGGCGTGGGGATTTCCATTTATCCGTTGGCCGGGAAAGAGTCTTATGCGCGCGGTCAAGCGCGTCGATACGCATCAGAACGCAACCATGAACGCGATAACCTGATAAAGTATCACAACCAAGTCGGATTTACCGTAAACTTTACATTGGCCTCAGGCGAAGTCCTTGCTGCAGAAGGCTGATCGAAGGATCTTTTTGCCGGGATGCAAAGCTTTGGAGACAGAAGGACCCATGGCAGCGATCTTCGGAACACCACCCAATGCATTGTTCTCTTTGGCGAGTCAGCCAGACTTGTGATGCGTATTGCGTAAAGTCGCTCTAAAACCGATTCGTCAAACGAGAGCTTAGCCGAAAACTGAACGATTGAGACGCGCCGGCACACCATATCGCGCCGAACGCGACGTCTGGAAATTCCCCTCATACGGGTTTAGGGCCGTGAGACCGACACCGGAGTCGAAACCGAAATGCCACAGACTTTCCGAGTTTCCCTCCGCAATCGGGTTTTGCTTCTTGTAACGTTGGCCTCAGGTATCACGTATCTGGACAGGGTTTGCCTGTCTGCGGCCGCTCCCGCGATCATGCGCGACCTGCGGCTATCCAGCATACAGATGGGATACGCCTTCAGCGTGTTCTCTTTGGCCTATGGGATCTTTGAGATCCCGATGGGTTGGCTTGGCGACCGCCTGGGACAGCGGAAGATGATTACCCGCATCGTAGCCTGTTGGTCTGGCTTCACCGCGCTGACCGGGATGGTGGGGGGGTATGTGGGGCTGCTGGTGGTAAGATTCGCCTTCGGTGCGGCAGAAGCCGGCGCATTTCCTTCGATGGCAGCCGCTCTTGCACGATGGTTTCGGACCACCGATCGTGCCCGAGCTACCGGCACCATGTGGATGGGCACGCGGCTCGGAGCGGCGATTGGAATTCCGCTCGCCACTCTGGTTATGGGTTGGTTCGGCTGGCGACTCACCTTCGCGTTCTTCGGCGCTATCGGTGGGATCTGGTGCACTTTTTTCTGGCGCTGGTATCGGGACAACCCGGCCCGACATCCGGCGCTTGATTCCTCGGATCTCATTTACCTTGACCAGAACGTGGATCTGCCCAGCGCCCCCGAAACTGCCGATACACCGTGGAAGCGCATGTTCACTAGCGCAAATTTATGGTCCTTCTTCTGGATGTATTTTGCTTCATCGTATGGATTTTGGTTTTTGCTGACCTGGCTACCGACCTATCTAACCCAGCGGTATCAGGTCTCGGCACAAGCGTCCAGCCTTTATGCAGCCCTTCCGTTAGTTGCAGGTGCGGCAAGCAACGTCATCGGCGGAACTTTATCTGACTGGCTCGTGCGCCGTATGAGCAGCCCACTGTGGGGTAGACGCCTGGTAGGCCTGGGAGGCTATTTGATGGCGGGACTCGGCTTTGCGGCAGCTGGTCTCATGCAAAGGCCGTTCGGGGCAGTTCTCTGTCTGATGTTGGCTGACTTCGGTATGGATCTCGCGGTGCCGGTCGCCTGGGCCGGCTGTTTAGAGGTCGGGGGAAATTTCGGCGGCACCGCCACGGCCTTCATGAACACCGGGTCGACCATCTCCGCGTTTATCTCTCCCTTGGCTGCCGCTTGGATGTTTACCCGATTCGGGTCGTTTCAAGCCATGCTGATGAGCGCCGGCGCTGTTTATTTGATCGCCAGTCTTCTATGGTTGAAAGTCGACCCAACGCGATCATTTGATGCCTGATGGCGGCTCAGCTAACGCAGGTGCTTACGCAGAAAGTCGAACGTTTCTTTTCCATGGATCGTGTGTCCTCCGTTGAAGTATGCAATGGCACAGCGGTCCGCGATTCCAAGTTGATTGTAGAAAAACTCGACTTTGGCGTATTCAAA
>DASRRN010000675.1:0-3988 GCA_035695685.1 Acidobacteriaceae bacterium
AGAAATGCCAGCGGGTGATCCCAACAGACTTTCGACACCTCAGCTTCGTCCATGGCCGGCGTCAGCAGGCTCGTCACCACATAGATCGCCACGCAGGCCGCGGCGATGATCGGCCCTGCGAGCATAAACGGAATGCCGAGACCCTGCACGGGATCGGTCACGAATCCACCGAAGTCTGTAAGACGGGCGGAGGGCAGAAACCAGCTGCCGATGCCTGGCAAGTCGACGAGAAAATAAACGACTCCGATGAGGGAGCCGAAATAGAGGGTGGCCATGGCGGCTTGCCTTGTCCCCCGCTTCCACAGGACGCCGAGCACAAAAACGGTGGTAACCGCTGGGGCAAAGGTCATGGGGATCTTGTTGACCGCTTCGAAGATGGTGCCGAACTGGTCGCCCTGGGTCGACCACAGCATGGCCAGCACCATAATCACCCCGGTGGTGATGCGGCCCACCCGCACCACCTGTGCATCCGTTTCCTTGGGACGGAGACGCTTGACTACGTCGATGGAGATGAGCGTCGCACAACTATTGAGGGCTGCCGCCATACAACTCATGAGCGCGGCCGCGAGGCTGGCGGCGATCAAACCGCGTACTCCGACCGGGATGAGATATTGGATCAATAATGGCAGCATGGTGTTGTAGTCAGGGCGGTTTGTGCCGGGCACGTAAGCCAGGTGGATCGCACCTTTCTGCCAAAGCACATAGCCAATGACTCCGGGAAACACCATGAGAAATACGGGAGTGAGCTTCAGAAAGCCGGCAAACAGGGCTCCGTTCTGTCCGTCTTTCAGGGTGTGCGCGCCCAGCACGCGCTGCACGTGGGTCTGGTCCGCGCACCAGTACCAGATGCCGAGGATGGGATAACCAAGCACGACTGCCAGCCAGGAGAACTCGCTGAGATGCCCCTGGGCATCGATCACCGGCTGCAGCATGTGGAGTTGTCCCGGAAAGACGGCATGTTGGAAGGCCGCCATGTCATGCACGCCCACGCGCGGCAGCGCGCGCATGCCAAGAATGGTGGTCAGGGTGGCGCCCGCCAGCAGCAGTACAACCTGGATACTCTCCGTCATCACCACCGCCTTCAGGCCGCCCAGGGCCGCGTAGGTGACAGTAAACAGCGACAATACAACGATGGTGGCAAACATGGGTACGCCAAGGAGAGTTTCAAAAACCTTGGCGGCGGCAAAGAGGCTGATACCAATGTGAATGAGAAGTGCGCCCAGAATGCCGATCACAGCCAGGAACGTGCGCGCTGCGGGACAATAGCGACGCTCCATGAATTCAGGCAGCGTGGCCACGCCGGAATTAATGTAAAAGGGGGCAAACATCAACGCCAGCAAGATGAGGATGAAGCAGGCCATCCATTCGAAATTACCGATAACCAGGCCATCGCGCACACCGCCGGCCGCGTAGCCGACCAGATGAAGGGTGGAAATATTCGATGTAAACACGGCCGCGCCGACGGTGAACCAGCCAAGCGATTTGTTGGCCAGGAAATATTGCTCGGAGGACGCATTGCGGCGATAGCCCACTTTGATGCCGAAGGCCGTTATGCCCACCAAATAAACAGCAATTACGATGACATCGATCGGAGAAATGGCCATGCAGCTAGGGCTGGATCTGCACTTTCAGGGCCAGGGATTTTTCCGCGGCAAGATGCAAAGCTTTCACCGAATCCTCGAGCGTAAAGACGTTGTTGACCAGAGAGTTTACGTTGATGCGGCCGGCTGCTACCAAGCGGATTGCTTCATCAAAAGTGTCACCGTACCGCATCGATCCGCGGAAGTTGATTTCGCGCACCATGAGCTGGTTCACGGGGATTGGAATGTCGTCAGTACCGACGGTCCCAATCTGCACGATGGTGCCGCCCGGCCTCACCAGATCGAAGGCCGCGCGCAGGGCGGGGGGCGCACCCGATGCCTCGAAGACCATGTCGAAGCCAAGGCCAGTCAGCTCACGCACCTTATCGTGCAAATCGCGCGCAGCAGGATCAAGCGCCATATCCACGCCGAGTTCGACCGCCTTCTGCCGACGGGCAGCCACAATATCGCTCACCGCGACCGGAACCGCGCCAAACGCGCGCGCCGTCATAGCTACCAGCAAGCCTATGGTCCCCCCACCGGTCACCAGCACACGCTTGCCCGATACCGTACCGGCGCGTCTTACCGCGTGCAAAGCGACGGAGAGAGGCTCCATCATCGCGCCGATCCCATCGTCCATGTCCGCCGGCAACAGGTGACATTGGTCCGCGCGGACGACGACGAATTCCGCAAGAGCTCCGTCGGTTGGGGGCGTGGTGCTGGCGCTCCCCAGCATAATGATCTTGCGGCAGAGATTGGTCTGGCCGCCTTTGCAATAAGCGCAAAAGCCACAAGAGCGGGAGGGGTTCACCGTGACCCGCTGGCCGGCTTTTACACTGTCGACTTCTTCGCCAACCGCAGCTACTTCAGCACTGAGTTCGTGGCCGAGAATGAATGGACGGTCGGGCACAAAAGTGGCGTTGTGTCCGTGTTCATAGTAGTGCAGGTCAGTACCGCAGAGGCCGACGCGGCGGGTACGTAACAACACCATGCCGGGACGCACTTCGGGCTCACGATAGGACTCGATGCGTAAGTCTCGTGCACCATGGAGCACGGCGGCTTTCATGGTTGTTCCCCGGCAGGAATCTGATAGAAGCGAGCACAATTATCGCCGAGGATTGCGGCTTCCGCTTCTCCCGCCACGTAATCCATCACGATGTTCATCACCGGCTTATACGCTCCCGACAGCGTGCAAACCGGCCAGTCCGAACCGATCATGAGCCGGGCGGCACCGAATGCTTCGAAGACGGTGTCGAGGTAGGGGCGAAAATCAGCAGGGCGCCATTGCTTCCATCTCGCCTCGGTTACCATGCCGGAAAGCTTACAGGAAACGTTGGGGAACTGCGCCAGTTGGCGCAAGTCTTCCTGCCAGGGAGAAGTTGTTCCCTCGGCGATTCCCGGCTTGGCAATGTGATCGAGAACAAACGGCTGCCGGGGGAATTCTTCAACCAATTGCGCCGCTGCTTTGAGGTGCCTGGGAAAAAGCAGAAGATCGTAGGTGAGGTTGAAATCAAGCAGCTGTGCGATGCCGCAACGAAATTCTGGCCGTAACATAAAGTGATCGTCTGGTTCGTCGTGTACTACGTGGCGGACGCCGACGAGCTTTGGATGCTGGGCAAATCTCTCCAATTGCTGGCTTAGTCTCTCAGAGCGAAGATCTACCCAGCCCACCACGCCTTTGATGAATGAGTGCTCTTCGGCGAGCTCCAGCAGCCAGCGCGTTTCCTCGATACTTTGCCGGGCCTGCACGGCGATGCAACCGTCGAAGTTAATGTTTGCCAGCAACGGCTGCAGATCCTCAGGGAGAAAATCCTGTTTGAGTGCCGCCATCTGGTCCGTCATCCAGGTGTGCTCGGCCGGGTTGTAATGCCAGAAGTGTTGATGGGAATCGAGTCGCATGAAATTTGGATGGCGTCTGAAATGATGAACTAATGGATGGGCGTTGGCAAGGTAACGATATGGACGGAGGTAGCTCAGGGGATTTCCGGATCAGCCGATTGAGGGTCGATGCTGTACGCCGCAGAGGCTTGAGGAGAACATGAGTGCCGCGCCTCTGACGCTCCCACGGCAGGGATCTTCTAACCCAGCCATTCCGGGCTGGGCTGGCGTTTAGCGGGCGGCCTCCGGGCCACGATGAATCTGGTCCCACAGGCAACCAGGTATGCTCGGCCGGGTTGCAGTGCCAGAAGTGTTGATGGAATTGATTCGGATGCGATTTGGATGGCGTTTGAAATGTTTCTGCAGGGGAAATGCCCGAAAACGGATGGAGGCGTGGATCTCAAGTCCAACAGAGTTGTTTGGCTTTTCCGGGGTCTGCAAAGGTGCAATCATTGGGACGCTCATTAAGGGAGATGGAGAGAGATGAAAAAGATTGTTCTGTTTGTGTTTTTTGGCGGCGTTGCCCTGCT
>DASRRN010000676.1:0-5529 GCA_035695685.1 Acidobacteriaceae bacterium
CCGCGAATCAGCGCGTGCGAAATGGCGACAGGGAAAAAGATGCTGGAAGCCCCAATGTTGTTGTGATCGAGAAAATTTCGGACGTCGGTTTCGAAGGTGTCGGCATCGAGCACCCAGCCCCGGTAAGGAATGTTCACGCCAAACTGATGTTCTTCGTCGCGTTCGCCCGGAAGCGTGCCGAATCCGAGGCCTTGCTGCTGGGTGTAGTCGATTAGCGCTGGACCGGAAACGGTTTCGATCGGCGGCGCCTGATAGTAGTGTCCGTAGAATGCGCGGAATGTCCAATGCAGGTGAGGTACGGTGACGGTGGCGCCGAACCGCGGCTGGATGGCAGTTTCATCGACGGGCGGAGCAGTTGCCGTGGTGGCAAAATTACCTTCCGAGAATCGCGTGGGGCGCATTCCCGCCGAGAGCGTCATCCAAGAAAACGGATTGAACTTATCGTCAATGTAAAAAGCTTCGAAATTCGCCGTGGGATGCTCGCTATCGCTGATCGGCGGAAATCCGCTGCCATCGTTGAAGACTGCTCCGAAGAGTTGGTTGTCGCTCTGATAGAAGCTGATGACTCCAAGCTGCACATCGTTCTTCCTGTAATTGGCCGAGATGTTAGCCTGGCCGCCAACATAAGTTGAGCTGCGGTCTTCCGTGGTCGCGATGGGAACGTCGTTGGGATTGCTGTCATAGTTGCCCCGGTTGTAATGGTAGAAGGGGGAAATTGTGGTCATCACCTGCGAGTTAAACGTGTGCAGCCAGGTGAAGAGCACCCCGGCATCCGATTCGTGTTCGCCATCGCGTAAGCCGATGCTGGGCGTGTACTGATCGCTGGCCGGATTATTTTCGATGTCGTCGGGAAAAGGATCGTACGGAATTTGAAAATAGTCGCGGCGCAGCGAAGTCATCAGGCGCAACTGGTTCGTGGGGTCAACATTGTAGATAAACGAGCCGAAGCCGCCGACACCGTTTACGGCGTCATGCACCACCTGCGGAACCGGCGGCTGTAAGCCCAGATTGCTGCGATTGGCGCTGACGCTGGCGTAGTAGGCGAAGTTTTTTGTGTGGCTGCCGAAGCTGAGCGCGTCATTCGTCTGGTAGAAATTTCCCGCGCTGAGCACCAGTTCAGCTTCGTTGTTGCGCTCGAAGCCGGTGCGCGGAACCACATTGAAGACTCCGTACGTGCGGTCGCCGAACTCCGCTCCGTAACTGCCGCGATTCACTTCCACGTACTCCAGATCCTTGGGATCGAACTGCGGAGCCACGTTTTGCGCAATGGCAGTGTTGATGATAGGAACGCCATCGAGCATCCACTGGGTCTGGTGACCACCACGCATGTGCAGCATGTCGTGGGTGACGTAGGCGCCTGGAGTGTAATCGGTAATCATCGCGAGACTATTGGTGCGGTCGGCGCCGGGCGTGCGTGCAATGTCCACACTGTTCACCAGCGTGATGGGGGTCGCGCTATCCGTGGGCACGACTACCTGCTCGGCGGAGACTGTCACTTTTTCGTGCGCGGAGGCCAGTTGCAATTGAAAGTGGGCCACCGGCACCGTTCCCGAGATCACCGTGACGTCTTGCGACTCTTGCGCAAAACCCTGGCCGACGACGGTAACGGAATAGTCGCCAAGGGGAACCGCGTTAAATTGGAACTCGCCATTTCCAGTCGTGGTCGCCGTCTTTCCCCAGTCTGAAGATTTTGCTTTGAGCATCACCATGGCACCCTGCACCGGGCGATGCTCTGGGTCGTGCACCACTCCACGAATGGCTCCATATACGTCAGCGAAGGCAGAAATGCTGGCTAACAACAAAGCCAGGAATACGACGGTCTTTCTATAGGTCATTTTGTCTCCACACGGAACGAGTTGGCAGACCAGGAGGCCGACGATTCGCCCGGCAATCCGGCCAGCACCGCGCGCGACGTTCCTCGAAATGCGCAGCTACGCGTCAAGCCAACAATAGGGATAATGCAGGAGGCGTTCAGCGGTTCGGCGGACCGCGCGCAGATTGGAATTCAGCGGTGGAACTGGCCGGGAAATCCGTTCGGCGTCCGGCCGCGCGCGCGTTGCTATTTTGCAGGGAGACAAAATCGTGCCGCTGCTGGGGGTGGGCCCACTGCGCCGTGGTAACGGCGCGGCAGCACTCGTGACCACAACAACTGGAGCCGTGGATGACAAGCTGTCCGGAGTCTGAAGCCTGAGATCCATGGCCCTGAGATTCATGGCAATGATGAACGGCCTTGCGGAGGCAGCAGGCATGCAGGTTCGGAGTTGAAATCGCCAGAGCTACCGGCGCGAGGTTGCCCACCAGCGCGAATAGCAGCAGAAATCTGGTGATCGTCCGATGCATACCCACAGTTCCCAAAGCTTACCAACGTACAGATGCAGAAAGCAACGACGGGAATCTTCCGCTCTCAGCAGCAAGCCGAGATCGGCAAAGCGGGCAAGTTGCGGGAACATGGCGGTTCTTCGACGGTGCAGGTCTTAGGCCTTCAGGCCTTCCCGTGAATCTTAGCCCACCACCAGCGTACGCCAACAAAGAGGAATCGCCAGTCTGAGAAGAATTCAGGCGGTTTGCCTTCGAAAGCATGGCCCACGAACTGGAAGATCCATCCGAGGACAAACAGCGCCAGCGCGTAAAGCCACAGGCGATGAAAATGAAAGAAAATACTAATAATGAAAACCGGGACTGACAGCAAGATCGTCGGAATGCCGAGAGTATGGCAAGCGCGGTTCACCGGATGCTGGTGGCTTGAGGCGTATTGCGCGATCCATTGTTTGCTGGTGCGGTTCCCTAGCATGGTTACCGGGCGATAATACACCGGGTTCGAGCTCCTTGCACACGGCTTATGCAACCGCGGACGAGGGCGTCCGCGGCTCCATCGTACTTCATCCAGCAATACTCAATTGACTCACCGCCCAATACGCCCTAAGATGACTCGACCCGCCTTGAGCACCGTGGGCCGGAAACCCTTGCCCCATCCATGATCGGCCAGACTGTATCTCACTACCGCATCGTCGAACTCCTCGGTGGCGGAGGGATGGGCGTAGTCTACAAAGCTGAAGACACGCAGCTCGGCCGTTTCGTGGCCCTGAAATTTCTTCCCGATGATTCTTCCCAGGACCCACAGGCGCTCGAGCGCTTTCGCCGCGAGGCGCGAGCGGCCTCTTCGCTGAATCATCCCAATATTTGCACCATCCACGACATCGGCCAGCACGAAGGCCACGTCTTCATCGTGATGGAGTGCCTCAGCGGCCAGACGCTGAAACACCTGATCAATGGCCGGCCGATGGAGTTCGAGCGTTTGCTCACGCTGGCGATTGAAGTGGCTGATGCCCTGGATGCCGCACACGTCCGTGGAATCGTCCATCGCGATATCAAGCCGGCAAACATCTTCGTGACCGATCGCGGTCACGCCAAGATTCTCGATTTCGGACTGGCGAAAATTTCCCGCGCCGCCCGCCCCACCAGCGGTGATTCCCAGACTCTCGCGGATACCAGCGTCCTAGATCTGACCAGTCCCGGCACGGCCGTTGGCACTGTTTCCTACATGTCGCCAGAGCAGTTGCGCGGCAAGGAACTCGACGGACGCACCGATCTTTTCTCCTTCGGCGTTGTGCTCTACGAGATGGCCACCGGCATCCTGCCCTTTCGCGGAGAAACTTCCGCCGTGGTTACGGAAGCGATCCTCAATCGCCAGCCCACGTCGGCGATCCGCCTGGTTCCCGAGCTTCCCGCCAAGCTCGAAGAGATCATCAGCAAGGCTCTGGAAAAAGATCGCGACATGCGCTGCCAGACTGCGGCGGAAATGCGCGCCGATCTCAAGCGTCTGAAACGCTCGATTGATTCTTCGCGTACCTCGGTGGTCGCTGAGACCGCGCAATCTTCTTCGTCAAGCGTTATCGCGGCGCCGCCAGCGGCAACGGGCCCACGCAAAAAGTCCGCCGCTGCTCTCATCTTTGCGGTCGGCTTGCTGGTAGCCGCCGCGGCTGGCTTGTTTGCCGGCAAAGTATTCTTCGCCAGCGCACCCCCCGATCCCCCAATCTACCGGCAACTCACGTTCCGCCGCGGCAGCATTCGCTCCGCGCGCTTTGCTCCCGACGGCCAAACAATTCTCTACAGCGCAGCCTGGCAAGGAAATCCCGTCGACGTATTCACCGCGCGGCCGGAAGCGCCCGAGTCTCGCTCCATGGGCCTGAGCCGCACTCAGCTGATGTCGATCTCTCCCAGCTCTGAAATGGCGGTCCTGCTGCACAGCAAAGCGATTGGCGCCTGGGTAAGCATGGGCACTCTGGCCCGCGCTCCCCTCTCCGGAGGTGCTCCACGCGAAATGCTGGAGCAGGTCCAGTGGGCCGACTGGTCACCCGACGGCAGCAACCTGGCGGTGGTTCGCGATATGGGCGGCCGCAATCGCCTCGAGCTCCCCATCGGCAAGCCGCTCTATCAGACCGGGGGATGGATCGGACACCCTCGTGTGTCGCCAAAAGGAGATCTCATCGCATTCGCCGACCACCCACTTCAAGGCGACGACAGCGGCTCGCTTGCGGTGGTTGATTTAGCCGGCAACAAGAAAAATCTCTCCAGCCAGTGGTTCACCATTCAAGGGCTTGCCTGGTCGCCAGATGGTAAGGAGATCTGGTTTACTGCCAGCAAGTCCGGCACGGATCGCACTCTCTACGCCACCTCACTCGACGGCAAGCAGCGTATCGTCGCCCGCCTCCCGGGTGCGCTCATGTTGCTCGATATCGCCAAAGATGGGCGCGTGCTCCTGGTCCGCGCTACCTGGCGCCGTGAATTACTCGGAGTCTTTGACAAAGATCCCAAGCAACATGAGCTGTCGTGGCTCGATTACACCTACCCCTCCGATCTTTCCGCCGATGGCAAGACGCTGCTGTTTGACGAAGAAGGCGGCGGTGGCGCTCTCGACTATTCGAAATCCGGCGGCTTGACCTACGCCGTCTACATTCGCAAAACCGATGGATCGCCCGCGGTTCTACTGGGCGAAGGCGGCGCAGTTGCTTTGTCTCCCGACGGCAAATGGGTCATCGCGCAGACCCAGGAATCTCCGTCGCAATTCAGGCTCTTGCCCACTGCGGCCGGCGAACCCAGAGACCTCACCAAAGACAACGTCAACCACAGTTGGGCGCACTGGTTTCCCGATGGAAAACGAATTCTCTTCTCCGCCGACGAGCCCGGCAAAGGAGTCCGCTTCTATATCTATGACATGGCTTCCGGCACCAGCAAACCAATTTCCCAGGAAGGCGTGAACGGCACCGCTTTCGCGCTATCGCCGGACGCGCAGCAGATCGCTGCCATCGGCCCCGATGAAAAGGGATATTTGTATCCCGTCGCCGGTGGCGACCCTCAGCCAATTGCCGGCTTCAACCAGGGCGAGCAACCCATCACCTGGAGCGCCGACGGACAATCTCTCTACATCTACCAGCCCGGCGAGTTGCCGGCCCGCGTCTACCGCCTCGAAATGAAGACCGGAAAACGCACGCTCTGGAAAGAACTCATGCCCTCCGACCCCGCCGGCGT
>DASRRN010000677.1:0-3231 GCA_035695685.1 Acidobacteriaceae bacterium
ATGGAACTGAGCATGAAACTGGGGACTAAAAAATGATCTGCCTCAAGCGGATCTATGATCCCGCAAGCGATGACGACGGTGTGCGCTTTCTGGTCGAGCGCTTGTGGCCACGTGGGGTGAAGAAGAAAGACCTGCACCTCGACGCTTGGCTCAAGGATGTGGCACCGAGTACGGATCTGCGACAGTGGTTCAGCCATGACCCAGCGAAGTGGACCGAATTTCAGCAAAGATATTTCGCTGAATTGGACGAACACCCGGAAGCGCTCGAGCCGATATCCAAAGCCTCAAGCCACGGCCGTGTCACGCTGATCTTCAGCTCGCGCGACGCGGTGCACAACAATGCTGTTGCTCTTAAAACCTATCTCGCAGCCCACCTGCGCCAGCAGAACAAGTAACCAGAGTGTTGAGTAACCAGAGTGTTGAGACCGTGGCGCTCATAAGAGCAGCTCCCAGTGAGACTTAATGGCTGCTTTGTCCGTCATTTAAGATAAGTACAACCACCAGCCGGGAGCATCCGCGCTGGAGACGGTTGGTTCGACTTATTTCTCGTGATGTGGGGTCCCCCTCCCAACGGGAATGCGGCCGGCGGAGGCTCACTATGAGCATCACGCGCTGTCGGCGTCTGATAGTCCTCATCGTTTGCGGTTGTCTTCCTGTGGTTCTCCCGATGTATGGCGCGAACGTACAACCTGCAAGCCCCCCACAAACTGCGGCCGGGATCCAGCCGGGCTCCAACGCCACTTACCCGCAGATTGTTCGCATCAGCTACGCTGAAGGCGATGTGCGCGTCTCGCGAGGCAAACATGGTGCAACATGGGAGGCCGCAGAGACCGGCCTCCCCCTTCAAACCGGCTTTAACCTGGTTACCGGAACGGGCCGCGCGGAGATCGAGTTTGAAGATGCATCCACCTTGTATCTTGCAGACAATTCCGCTCTCGCCTTCAATGACCTGCGCACTACCGGTGGCGTTCCTCACACCGAGCTCGCGCTTCTCGCGGGCACGGCAACGTTGCATGTTCACGCCACCATCGCCGGCGAATTGTTCTTCTTCGACACTCCCGTGCACCGCATCCTCGTGAGCTACCCCAATCATTACTACGAACGCGTGAGCAGTTACCTGGACGCTATGAAGGTTACACCGCTAAAAGACGCAGACCGCCAGGGTCCGGAAACTCCTGAGGAGCAGTCGGCCGAAAATCAAACAATCACCTACAACGCGACCGGCCGGATCACGGGGACAAGCGATCCTAAGGCATTTGCCGATTACGACGACTGGGTCGCAAACCGCGTAGCCCAGCGATCGGTCGCCATGACCGCGATGATGAAAGCTGCTGGGCTTTCCACTCCACTTCCCGGTCTGGCCGACATGAGCGGCCAGGGAACCTTCTTTCCCTGCGAACCGTATGGAACCTGCTGGGCGCCAGACAACCTGCCCGATCAGCGAGCAGACGCCCAAATGCCCGACGCAGCGCAGATATCCCCTCCAGAGATATCCCATCCAGCGTCTCACCCATCTGGGCCGATGGCTCAAGTGGTCAACCCCACGGCCGTGACGCCTGTCCTACGCGATACTTACTTCCCTTGCCCTCCAACCAGAATTCGTTCCCTGGTTGCGCGGAACCCCGCAACCGGCAAGCAAAACGTGATCTATTCCAGCATGAATGCGATGCCCTATGACTGGGCAGTGTGCCACGCCGGAGCCTGGATCTACCGTCGGCACCGCTATGCCTGGGTGGCGGGAGGCAGGAGACACCATCATTGCCCGGTCCACTGGGTCAAGGATGGACGCAAAGTCGCTTATGTTCCGATCCATCCGAAAGATGTACCAGGCAAACTTCCCCTTAACCGGGTGCACGGCGTCTACACCATCACCAATAAACAAGCCCGTTCTGTGGAGTTGGCCCGCCTCGATCCTGGCCGCGAGGTCAAGCTCCTGAATGCGCCCCCCAAAGGGTTTCGCAATGCGGATGTCCCTGTCCTTTCCCGGGCTGCTAGTCCGCAGGTGCAGGCACACCATCTCGCGGATGTAGCCACGGCGAGGAAAGCCTCCGACGTTAGGGAAGCAGGAACCAGGCTTACGTTTGACCACAGATCACAAAGTTTCATGCTCGATAAGCACGACACCCAGGGCATGCGGAGTAATTCGGAACGCTCGGTGTTCAACAACCGGATCAGTAGCCTCCAGGCACGCGCCGGCAGCGTCGATGTTCATGGTAACTACAGCAGTCACGTGAGCAGCGGTAGCAATCATGGGGGCGGTAGTTTCCACTCTGGCGGATCCAGCGGCGTCAGCGGCGGTTCCCACGGCGGCGGCTTCAGTGGCGGCGGAGCTTCCCACGGCGGCGGTTTCAGTGGAGGTGGTGGAGCTTCCCACAGTGGTGGTGGATCCAGTGGCGGCGGTAGTTCCGGCGGCGCTTCCGGTGGTGCCGCATCCGGCGGCGGAGGAGGCCACCGTTAGTCAGACGCAGTCGTCCTTAGCATGATCATCGGTCAGATGCCCAATCCCGCTTAAGCTAAACATAGGAGGGAGAGGGAACTGATCGTGTGCAAGCGCCAACTGTTCGTCTTTTTGGCTGTCCTGGTTTTGCTGGGCGGCAGTGCCCAATCGCTTCCCAACTCGCCCGGCCGGCAATTTCTCATCGCCTCAGACCTTCACTTCAACCCCTTTGCGGATCCTACCCTGGTCGCCGATCTCGCTGCCGCACCTCCCCGCAAATGGGAGGCAATTCTCAACCGCTCCAAATCGGAGGCCTACAGCCCCTACGGTCAGGACACGAACTGGTGGCTCCTGCAGTCTGCCTTCGATGCCATGCGAACCGCGGATCCGGATCCCGCCCTGGTGATGATCACCGGCGACGTGTTGGCTCATGGATTTCCCCAGGCCTACGCCAGGACCACCCACGACAGCAATCCGGAACATTACCGCACTTTCGTATCCAAAACGGTTGCTTTTGTCACCGCGGAGCTGCGCAAGCGATACAACAAGTCTCAAATTCTGTTAACCCCCGGCAATAACGACGATGAATGCGGTGACTACGATATCGAATCGGGCGGACCATTCCTGAACGATACGGCGAAGCCGATCCGAAACCTGGCCCGGGCACATGGCGAATTCGCCGACTGGAAATCTCTCGGCAGCTACACCATTCAGCCTCGGGCCATTCCCGGGCTACGTATCATCTCCGTGAACTCTGTCTTTTTCTCCAACAAATATCGGGCCGCCAACTTTGC
>DASRRN010000678.1:0-26238 GCA_035695685.1 Acidobacteriaceae bacterium
CAACAGCCGCGTAAACGCATGACGATCAGGCGTTACCAGTTTCGATCTTGAAGCACCAGGCAAAGTCGCAGGGACGGTGGGCAGGATCTTGTAACTCCGCCGGAATAGCAATCGAAAGACCTCGGGCTGAGTCAACTGTCCATGGTAATGGATTGGGATATCCCAGCATCCGAATCGATGAGCCAGGGCGGGGCTTAACCGTGGTAAGCAATAGCTCTCGTTCCGGCCAGTGCAAAGCGATCGCGTACACACTCTCCCTGTCCTTGGTGCGCGTGTAGCGTATCGATTCTCCTTCAGACCAGGAGTTATCCCGGGGCCGCGTCGCGTAGATTGCCTCACCGTTGACTTTAAGCCAGGCGCCGGTTGCTCTCATCTGGCGGGCAGCCTCCGGATGTATTTGACCGTTGGAACTGGGGCCTACGCCCACCATGAAACCGCCCCCTTTGGCAACCGAGTCAGCTAAATTGGAGATGATCCATGCCGTGCCCTTGTGCTTAGCTGGATCGGGCTCGTAGGAAAAGTCACTACCCAGAGGGTAAATGACGAACCAGGGAATGCCGGCGTCTTGTTTGGTGCTTGGGATAACACGCTCCGGAGTGTAGTAATCGCCGTAGTTTCCAATGCCACGATCGCGGAGCATGACGTCTGGTTGTATCTCTCTTAGCTTGAGGATCGTCTTGCGGAGCTCCGGCCAAACCGCGTGCCCTAGATACATATCAAGGCACAGCATGTCGATCCTCCCATAGTTGGTCAATAACTCAACCAGCTGCGCGCGATGGCGCTCCATCATCCGTTTTATTTCAGCTGGTGATGGATCTGCCACAATGACGGGTGTGCCTCCATAGCTCTTCAGAGTTCGCTGGATATCGATCGCTGAGAGTAAGTCTGGGGATGACGGTACCTGCAGCGGATGTTGCACGTATGGCCGGAAGTCCGCATCATACCAATCGGGATGTGAAAAATAGAAGTCGATCTTGATGTAGCGCTTGTGGGCGGCATCGCAAAGCTCCTTGATTACATCGCGCCGGAACGGCGTCTCCATAATGCTGTAAGCGAGATCGCAGGATTCAATCTTGGGTCCGCCGGCTGCTGTCCAATTGGTGCGCTGCCTCACCCGGGTCTTGGTGTCGAACATCGAGAACCCTTCATGATGTTTGCTGGTGAAAGCGAACATCTTCATGCCGCTTTCGTCGAATAAGCTGACCCATTGATCGGCATCGAAGCCAGCAGGGTTCCACGTCTTGTACAGGTCGTTGTACTTCTGTCTATCCTCGAAGGACATTGGCAGGAACGGCCAAGACTCCGCTCCGCGGTGCCAGATGGAATAGATTCCCCAATGAAGACGCACACCAAATTTCATGTCCCGAAACGCCTCATAGGAGCTGGTGGGCGCCCAATGGTACTCGGGCACTGGGACTTCCCCAATGTAAGGAACCGGGACAAGCTCACGTGGGGGAAACTGGTGTTCAGGGCCGGTACCCTGTCCGCGAAGACGAGCAGACGACGCCAAAGCGAGAGCACCAGCCGACAAAACAAAGTTCCTTCGGCTCATCATAATGTAGATCCTCCGTAAGACGCTAGGCGACACAGCAGTGCGGGACCGAACCTAGCTCCGGCCGGTCTTGAGGCGCCAGCTGTTACCATGTTCAGCGTTGGCTAGCCGTTCAAGCACCCAGTCAAGGCCATTGCGGATGTGGGTTCTCATTGCACTGTCAGCCACCGGTGGATCTCCGGAGCACAAAGCATCCGCTAAATTTGAGTGGAATCGCGGCGGCGTTTTGTTGTTATCCGCAGCGGTATCGTATAGCCAGTTGAACACTAACACCTGGGCTTTCTCAATGGCGCTGGTCAGGCCTGGACATTTGCCCAATTCGGCGATGCGCATATGAAATTGCATGTGATAGGTATGTACGGAAAACATGAATCTTGAGTCTTCCGCCTCGGGCCCCGAGACTTTATGAAGATTGTCAAGATGCCGGGCACTAACGAGCAGCTGTTTCTTATCCGCAGCCGTGATGTGCTCCGCGCAAAGCCGCGCCGCCTGCGATTCGAGCGCCTCGCGGATCACATAACTATTACGAATGTCTTGCTCGGTAGGTATACGGACCCGCGTTCCGATGCGCGGCCTGCTCTCGACCAGACCCTCGACTTCCAAACGTTGCATGGCTTCCGTGATTGGCAGGAAGCTCATGTTGAGCCGGTCGGCCAGCTTTCTCCGCGACAGTACATCCCCGATCGCCAGGTCACCTTTTAAAATCTCATCCCGGATCTGCTGGTACGCCCGCCCGGCGAGTGACTCACCTGGACGTCTAAGGCGGTTAGATACTAATGCAGGTTTTTTCAAGCCAGCCTCTCTATTCGGAGCTTAATCGGTGACCTCCGGACGTTCTGGGGGACGTCAATCTAGACCGTCCAGATAGTAACATCGATTTCTCTTCTGCGGGAAAACAGAGATGTTGACATATCAAATTATCCGTCGCATCCTAGGCCGAAGTACGCAAAGTGGGCGGTAGGGTTCGAGGCAGCCACCAGATAAGACATGCGGATATGATGGGAGTCAGACCAAAGAGCACGAAGGCTGGTTTGAACGAATACTGGTCGACCAGCCATCCGGTAACCAGGCTGAAGACCATGCCACCAAAGCCTGAGCCCATACTCGCAAGACCCCAGATCGAAGCCACGGCATTTTTGGGAAACAGGTCTCGTGGGATAGCAAGAACGTTGGCCAAGGCGCCGCAATAGCCAAACGTAGCTGTAGAGATAAGCGCAATAGCAAGCGCTGAGCTATGAACCATAGCCGATGGAACCGCCGCGACCATCAGCCCCGAGAAAATCAGGACGCCAACGCGGCGAGCAATTTGTGCGGGCAATCCAATTCGAAGCAGCCCGCTGCACAAAAAACCTCCCGCTAAGTTGCCGATGCCTGCGGTGAAGAAGGGAATCCATGCCGTCTGGCCAATTTCTTTCATGGTGAATCCATGGGCGACCTTCAGGTATTGCGGAAACCAGAATGTATAGAAGTACCAGACCGGGTCAGCGAAGACTTTGGATAACGTAAACTGCCAGACGAAGCGGGTTTTAGCGAGTGCCCAGACAGCAGGAGGAGGGGATTCAACTTCTCCTGGGTTGATCGGAGGCGCGCGGGAGTAGACTGTCCAGGCTCCCAGCCAGACGAACCCCAGGGCGCCCACTACGACGAACGACGCCTGCCAGCCCATTTCCAACACCGTCCACGCCAACAATGGAGGTGCCAGCATTGCTCCTATGGCTGCGCCGCTATTGAAAATTCCTGACGCTAATGAACGCTCCTGTGGTGGAAACCACTCCCCGATAACCTTGACTCCCGCGGGGTAGTTACCTGCCTCTCCAACGCCGAGCAGAAACCGGAATATCCCCAGGCTAAGCGCGCCGGCTGAAAACGCACTGAGAATCTCGGCTGCCGACCACCACGCTATGGTCAGGGTGTACCCCACTTTGGTTCCGAGTCGATCGAGCAGCGGTCCTGAAACGCCATTCATCACCGTATAGGCCAGCATGAAGGCAAAAATGATGTGGCTGTAGGTCGTGGCTGAAATCTTGAAGCGCTCAAGCAACACGGGAGCAAGAACGGAGAGCGTTTGCCGGTCAAGATAATTGATGACCGTCGCCACGAATGCGAAAGCCAACATCACCCAGCGGTTTTTGGGTGCTGCCGGGCTGCTCATCGCATCCACCGGGGAACCTCTCCCGCGACCAGCGCCATCGTCATACGGAACGGGTTCGATCTGGGATACCTTGTTCATAAGTTCGATTCTTTATTGCGCGACATGTAGAAACTGATATATCATTGCTTCCATTCTCGTCAAGGGAGAAGAGTGACGATTATCGCGAGACCAAACGTTCACGCGCAGGCCTCAAGGGAACTAAGACCCGGTTGTGGTCGGGAATCGACATAGACATTCCCACAGAACCTGGTCACAGCAAGTGCACTCCTGAGGGAACCATGGCTGCGATTGTTGCGGCTTTTCAGGGGGGCGCGGACGGAGTCATTCTCTCAAGGAAATATTCCGGGATGAAACCCGTCAACCTAAAGAGTGCTCGCCTGGCTTTGCAAAATCTTGGCTTGGCCTGATAGACGGGTATAACGCAACTTCTACGGTTTCAATCCCACCCGCGGCCTGGTCGACCATGAGGGGGACTCCCGCGGCCTTGCTGATCTTGAGGATCTGGGTAATGTGGTCGTCGTCGTGCCAGGTGGTGTAGATCATGGCGGTCTGCGACGTGATGGCGGAATTCAGATCCTTTACCGTGGGGGCGACGATCAGCTTGGCTCCGGTGAGCCGGATGCAGCTGTCCCAGACGCTGCGGCCGCCCATAATAATGACCTCTCCCTTCATGCCCGTGGTGTCGGGCAACTGGTAAATGTTTTTGGGATCGGAGCCGGCGATGCAGCCTGCCGTGGCGCAGGCGATCGAGCCCGCCGAGCCGGAAGTGATCATGCCGGATTCGGCGCCGGACATCTTGGCGAGATGGCGGCCGACGGCGGCCTGCAGCTCAAAAAGATCGATGAAGAAATGGGAAGCTTCTTCGGCGGCCTTGCGGACCTGGGGCAGTTCGACAGAGGCGGTGAGGCAGGTGAAGACGCCGCGGCAGTTGATGATAGGACGAATGCCAAAGCGGGTGTAGAAAAATATTCATGTCAAGAGAAAATTCTCATAGAATTGAGATGTTTAAGCTTGACTGGCGACCATATCTTGGAAAACCCTAGGAATTCGCGCTCTCGAGGGAAAGTGACGCCCCGGTTTTTTCTTGCATGGTGAAACTTTGCTCCATGGTTTCGAGCGGACAAGGCTCCAGGTTATTCTTAGCGCCTACGCACTACTGAGTTCCGAGGTTAGGGTTCTACAACTAAATGAATGACACACATCCCAAGAAACGCAAGGTAGGGCTCCGGGAAATTGCATCCGCCGCCAACGTAAGCATCGCAACGGCTTCCCGCGTTCTGAGTGGAAACAGCCGAGTTGCTCCCCGTATTCAAAGAGTTGTTTTTGAGGAGGCGAAGAAGCTTGGCATCGATCCCTCTCAGCAAAACAAGACCAAAAGCCTGGCCTTTCTTCTCAGCAATCGCGCAATGCTACACGTCTTTCACTCCAGAATTCTGATCGGCGCGGAGCAATGCGCCTCCGCGCACGGATGGGAGATGGTGTTTCTCTCTTTCAACTATTCACTCCTCGCTCCCTCGTCTGAGCTTCACTTGCCAAAGGTGGTGCAGCGTCACGACGTGACCAGAGCGGTCATTTTGGCGGGCACGAACTCGACGAATCTCATCGAGCTGCTACACCAGAAGGGCATGCCTTTTGCTGTTTTCGGCAATAACGTGATCGGTAAGCAACAGGATCTGCAGAATAACGACGTGGTCCTGGGTGATGATATTCAGGGTGGCCAGGACGCGACTCGATATCTGATCGGTTTAGGTCACCGCAATATCTGGTTTGTTGGCAACACCCGCCTGCCGTGGTTTGCGCGTTGCTTTGAGGGGTATCAGCGTGCGATGCATGAGAGTGGTCTCGTACCCCGCGAGAGCAGTATCAACTCTGAAGACTCTACGGAAAGTGGATATCTGGGCGCCAAGTCGCTGCTGGCACGGGATGAATCCGTCACGGCGATTCTTGCCGGCAATGATACGACCGCCTATGGAGTTTATAAGGCGCTGCAAGACAAGGGGTTGAGTATCCCAAAAGATGTTAGCGTAGCCGGCTGCGGCGATACCATTGGCACATGGCTATATCCAGCTTTGAGTTCGGTCCGGGAATTTCCTGAGCTGATAGGGAAGCAACTCGTCGAATCGGTTCTCAATCGTATTGCCAGGCCCGATCAGGCCCCCCAGCGCGCTACGGTTCCAACCGAATTCATCAAGAGAGACTCGTGCGGCCCGGTCCGCGCTTCCAACAGCGCAACCACCAGCGGGACGAGGCAACGAACCAAGGCCCTATGATCCAAAGACCACCTGAACCATGTGTGAATTGTGCCTATTATCCATCGTGCTATGGCAGTGCGAACGCAAACACATCATCGCCTGCCGCCAAAGCAAAGTATTGTTTCCCACTCACGGCGTAACTCATAGGTGATGCGCGGGGCGTTTGTCCAACGTTGAAGTGCCATAGAGGCATGCCGGTGCGCCCGTTAAGGATTACAAAATTGTGCGCATCGTCTCCAAATGCAACCAAGCCCGTTGCAGTCGACATCACACCGGCCCAGGCAAAGGTGGCGCCGATCTGAGGATTTCGCCACGCGAAATCGAGCTTCTTAAGGTCGAAGGCGTTGATGTAACCCTTCGTGATCTGGCCTGTCGGCGTGCGGGTTCCGGTCGAGTAATACTCAAGGCCTTCCTGGAAGGGCTCGGTTTTCGAAGTAAAGATGCTGCAGGCCTCCATCGAGCGGAAGTAGAACATGTGTGTCGTCTCGCTATAGCTGGGTGAGTACCAGTTGGTTCCTCCGCTTTCGCTGGGACAAACAAAAACGCCCTTCTCATCGGGAGTCAGATTGTTGGAGATGGGCCGCCCGTTATCGTCAATGCCCGTGGCCCAGTTCTCGGCCATAACAAACTTTTTAGAGTAGAGGTACTTTCCGTTCGTCCGGTCCAAAATATACAGAAAGCCGTTTCGGCTTGCCGTTACAACCAGCTTGCGCGGCTGGCCTTTGAAGTTTGCGTTCACCAACACCGGCGTCTGCAGTGCGTCATAGTCGTACAGGTTATGGGGGCTGTACTGGAAGTACCACTTTAGCTTGCCCGTATCTGGGTCCAACGCCAGCAGGGAACTCGTGTACAGGTCGTCGCCCGGCCGCACGCTGCCGTCGTAGTCCGGCGTAGGATTACCCGTGCCCCAATAAAGAGTATTCAATTCCGGATCGAAGGTCCCCGGCATCCAGGTGGTTCCGCCGCCATGAAGATACATATCGCCCGGCCAGCTCTCGTTGCCCTTCTCGCCCGGCCCAGGGATGGTCCAGAACCGCCACACCTCACGGCCCGTCTGCGCATCAAATGCCGCCAGGAAGCCGCGCACGCCGTCGTCGCCACCCGACGTGCCCACCAACACCTTGTTCTTTACGATCAGAGGTGCACTCGTTGCTCCATAGTTCTTGTTGCCCGTGGCGTACAGGACGTCCCAGATCAAGTTGCCCGAGCGTGCATCCAGGCACAGCAGGTGCGCGTTGTCGGTCTCCATATAAACCCGCGTGCCCAGAATGGCGATACCTCGATTGTGATGGCTGGAGGCGTCATCAATGAGTCCCTGGGTGATGGCTCTTGCGTGATGCCAAAGCTCCATCCCCGTTTTCGCGTCCAGCGCGTACGCGTCGTTGGCGCTGGTAATGAACATCACTCCCGCTATTACGACGGGAGTCACTTCAAGGGGGCCAACTTCTCGGGTATGGAAGACCCACTTCGCTACCAGATTGCCTACGTTCGCCGGCGTGATCTGCGTCATGTTACTGTAACGGCGTCCCGTGTAATCACCGTTGTAGGAGACCCAGTTATCCTCGATGTCCGTCTGCTCCAGGTCGCTCTGCTGCACGTTGATAAGACCGATACCGCCAATCGCCGCTGGAGCGCTGGCCTTCGCACCCGGCTGCGCCGCAGCCTCCACCACCCGTCTGGGCGCCCGCTCCCTGTCCACCGCGAGTAGCAGGCAGCTCGCTGCCGCAAGCCCGAACCCAATTTTGGCCAATCGCATCATTTTTACCTGGCTGCCTTCAATCCTGTCGATCTCACTTGTTGCTGGTTGCTGTTCTATTGCCGTGCCGCGTCCGTCGCGGCGGTAGGGCCTCCATCGGAGCGTTCTTGCTCGTAACGATCAGGAAGCTAACCAGGTCATCTAGCTCCTTGCTCGTCAGCCTGGTGCCGTAGTCGCGCGGCATCAGCGAATATTGCTTGTAATTCACCTCCGCCAGGCTGCTCCGCATCAGAAAGTGGTAACGGCCGTCCTCGGTTTGCAACGCAAGGTTGAAGTTGTCCTCGGACCGCACCACGCCAATAAGTTTCTGCCCGGTCTTTGTCTGCACCTCGACCACACGCGAAGCTGGGTCCAGCGGTGTATCCGGTTGCACGATTGCCTGCCTGATCGCTTTTGCTGTATGGTACGCACCGTAGCCTGTCAGGTCCGAAGCGATAAACCCGCCCTGGCCTACGCCCGCCGTATTCACCATATGACAGCTGGAACATTGTCCCTTGTTGAAGTAGAGAACGCGCCCAGCGACGGCATCTCCCGTCATCTCATCGGTGTTTGAGACGGCAGTCTTGCCCTGCAGTGTGCGCAGATAGCGCACCACTGCTGTGATCTTCGCATCACCGAGCTGCTCGAACGATGGCATACCCGCGGGGGTGCCATCGCGCACAATCTTGATCAGTTCAATATCAGAGCGCGCGACGATGCTTGGCAGCGTCGCAATCGCCGGACCCTTGTCACCGCCCTTGCCGTCTGCACCATGGCATCCAGAACAGTTCGCCTGAAACTGCTGGGCGCCTTGATCGACAGCACTCACCTGTCCCTGTCCCATCAACGGCATTCCAGCGAGGAGGAACAAAGTTGAAGCAGGTAACATGCGTGCAAGCCAGCTATGTCTCATCTGCTTCAGAGTTCCCCTCAAAAAAGTAAAGCTAATATAGCCGCGCACCCTGGTGTGGTGCCCCTGAAGAAGTGGCGATCATGAGTGGCGCGTTTCAAACAGAGAGAACAGCACGATGCAAGTTGGCGAGGCCGGTAAGAACCAAGTCGGCTCAGTGCACGTGCAGTCTGGCCGGCAGGTTCAGACAGACCTATGCCCGTAAATAGGGTCCCAGAAATTGTGTCAGCTCTTCGCGGATGACTTTTCTTTGAGGTTCGTCTGGCGTCACGCCGTTGGGGCCAAAAATGCGGTGCGCGTCGCGAATGGTAGTGGTTTCTTTAAAGACCCCGCGTGCAGTCAAAATGTACTGCATCGCGCCCGGAATGGTTTGAAACGCTTGTATCCTGCCGAACATATCAAACGCTTCTTTGTGCTTGCCTGCATACCACAGATCGAACACCACCTGAGAAAGATCGGCCAGGCCGGTTTTGGGCACGTAACCGTCAAAGCCTAGTCGCATTCCAGCAAGCATTTGAATTGCACCGTTCGCATCCATGACCACGAACTTGTTATCAGTTCGTCTCTTGAATTCCGGGAGGCGGGTTAGGGTATTGCCGGTCTCATCTTTCAGTCCTTTCAATGTGGGAACCTGCTCATACAGCGCTACGATCAGATCGACACTCATATCACCGTGGCTCTGCACCATGAGTGGAAGGTCTGTCGCCGCGCCTACGGTCTTGTAATAGTCCAAGTGCTCCTGAGGGGTAAGCTTTTTTTCAGGCTGACCATTGTCGATGCCGGGAGGCAGGGAGACGAGTCCATCTGCACCATGCTTGGCAGCGTGCTTTGCATAGCGAATCGCAGTATTCGCATCGCCATCCAAGGGCTGAACACCAATGATCAACGCGGTCTTTCCACCCTTGCCCGCGGCCAGCATGGCCTCGGCTCCGTCCAGCCGCTCCTTCTCGGAAAGGGTCGTCCATCCGCTGGAGCCCTGCGGCCAGAGAAGGCCCGGTATACCACCACGGTTGCAGAATCCGACCTCAGCAACCAGACAATCGAGGTCGAGCTTATTGTCCGGAGTGAATGGCGTCTGCCCAATCGGAAACAAGCCCCGCCAGGGTTTGGCGCCGGGGTTGAGCGTACCCGCCGCCTCGGCTTCTTCGGAACACAGCAAAGCAGCCGCACCAAGTCCAAGGGTGAGCATGCCGGCAGTTTTCAGAAATGCACGCCTATCGAATTGATTCTGAGAATCCTGTCTAACCATGGCAGTGCTCCTGTTGATTTGCCTGAAACACTTCGGAGCGCGCCGCCCCTCCCCGCTGCGGTCCATTCAGTGCACAAGCCTCATCTCGCTACCTCAGTGGATGATCAGTATTCTAGGAGAATTTTCTCTTGACATGAATATTTTTCTTGATTAATTTTAGGCAACGCCGATCCGGTGCCAAAGAATGCGGTTGCTCCCAGCAAACATTTCATCGGGGGCGCCGGTTTATCGACAAGTTAAGCGAGAGATCTCACAAATTTCAGCTCATCGATTTAGATCGGGAAAGCCAGGAGCAAGGTTTCGAGTTCTCTGAATGGGAAAAAGTCGACCTTGCTTACTGGCAGTAAGAGAGTCTTTGGACGTCCCGTAGTACCAGTTTGACCGCACTTTTTCCGGGTATTCGAAATCGCCGTATCTCGCGACTGGCACACTTTGTCACTTGCCGGCCACGCTTCGCGGTGGTCCCCGTTGAAGGCTCCACCCCCCTGGGCACGTTGTACAGCGGCCATCTTTCTCGTTTTAACCGGGACAAGCTCCAAATCCTTGAAGAACTTGCGGAGGCAATCGGTCAAATGAATACGTTTAAACGGCGCATTCTAGTACTCATCGCGATTGTATTTTTCCTGTTGACAACAGTTGTGACATGGGCCGCAATCACCGGATCGATCTCGGGCGTGATCACCGACTCAAGCGGCGCGATGGTTCCCGGGGTTACCGTTACTGTCACCAGTCAGTCGACGAGCGTAAAGCACACGACGGTTACAGATTCGAAGGGCTTTTACAGCTTTCCCGCTCTGGATGTCGACAATTATGACATCAGCGCCAGTCAGACCGGCTTCCGGGACTTCTTGGAGCAGGGCGTAAAAATCGACGCCAATTCAGCAATCCGCGTCGATATCCCTTTGCAAGTTGGCGCGGTAAATAACGTCGTAACCGTACAAAGCAACGCGCTGCAAGTGGAAACAGAGAACACGCAAATGGGAGAGGTAATCGGAGAGCAGCAGATTGCGTCCATGCCGCTCAATGGCCGCTCCTTCATCGACTTATTAGCCCTTCAGCCAGGCGTCTCACCCTACCAGAGCACTGGGCTGACCAAGGGCGCCGGTTTGTCGGAGACGGGAGTATCTGGCGATCTTACCGACGGAACTCAGTCCGTCAACGGCGGTCGAACGGGTGCAAATGGATTCATGGTCAATGGAGGAGACTCTCAGGAAGGCGTTCACAACGGCGCCGCGCTGATTCCAAACCTGGACTCGATCGCCGAGTTTCGTATTATTACCAATAACTTCAATGCAGAATATGGTAACTATAGCGGCGGTCAAATCAATGTAGTCACCAAGTCCGGAACCAACAGCTTACACGGCGACGTCTTCGAATTTCTGCGCAACACAGACCTGGATGCAAGGAACTACTATTCCCCAACTCGCGGCGTTTACATTCAAAACCAGTTCGGCGGAACAGTGGGTGGCCCTATAAAGAAAAACAAAATTTTCTTTTTTGGCGACTACCAGGGAACGAGACAAACCATCGGGGAAACGCAGTTTTTCCCCGTGCCTACCACATCCGATCGCACGGGAAGTTTGAGTGACCAGGAGCCGGCGCTCATCTCGGCCAACCCGGCAAACGGCGGCACAGGAGTCAACGGTGCGTACTTCGCAAGTGTTCTTTCCCAGGAACTCGGTTACCCCGTAACCAACGGAGAGGCATACTACACGCAGGGGTGCGTCAGCCCATCCCAGTGCGTATTTCCCAACGCGATCATTCCGCAATCTGCGTGGTCGCCGGTCGCGGCCAATACTTTGAAATACATCCCCGCGCCCAACACAGCGGATGGTGGTTTTTACCAGACCGCCGCTTTTCCCTCGACCTTAAGCGATAACAAATATGGAATCCGTGGGGATGTAAACACCCGCGTGGGGCAAGCCTTTGCCTACTTCTTCCAGGATAAATTCAACGGAGTCAATCCCTACACCGGTGTGAACATCCCTGGTTTTTCCCAGGGGAATATTGGCGATACCCTGATGGGCGACCTGGGCCTTACCACAACTTTCAGCAGCAACACGGTCAATGATATTCGTCTCGTTTACATGCGAGACGACGCCAATGAGGGGACGATCATAGGCGGTAAGGGTGTTACCCTCAGCTCTCTGGGTTTTAACTCACCCTGGAACGACACCGGGGGCATTGGGAATGTGTTTGCTTCAGACACCGCTGTTCCACAGTTTGGGTTCAATAACTACAGTTTTGGCTCCTCCACAAGTATTACGACCCAGGTCAACAACACGATACAGGTGATCGACAATTGGACCAAGGTCATTGGAACGCACAGCTTCCAGGCAGGGGCCGATTTCCACTACGACCAGATCATCCAGCGTCACCCCTCCACTCCGAATGGAGCTTTTAGCTTCAATGGTTCCGAAACCGGCCTTGATTTCGCCGACTATCTCATCGGTGCTCCCGCATCATTCAGTCAACAGAGCTTCCAGATTCTTGATACACGAGATATCTATTATGGAGTTTATGCGCAGGATAGCTGGCGTGCCCGGCCAACGTTAACCATAAACTATGGCTTGCGTTGGGAGGTGAGCACTCCCTGGTACGATGCAACCAATAAACTGGAAGCACTTGTCCCGGGCGAACAATCGCTGTCCTTCCCGGGCGCTCCGCTCGGACTGGTTGTGCCCCTCGATCCCGGGATCCCCAGGACGCTGGCGCCTATTGGCTACAAGAACTTTGCTCCGCGAGTCGGAATCGCTTACGCCCCCAATGTTGACGGCGGATTTCTAGGTAAGCTTCTCGGCGGCCCCGGAAAGACAAGCATACGTACTGGCTATGGCATCTTCTACCAGGGCATCGAGGATGCCACTTCCTTCTACGAATCCGGCGATGCCCCCTATGGCTCGAACTGGGTCAGCCCTGTTCCCCCTCTGCTCGCTTCCCCCTATATCGATCGGCCCACCGGGCGTTTCGAAGGAATAAAGTTTCCCTTCAACTATCCTCCCAAGAATGTGTCCCCATCGCACCCCTTTACCAACTTTCCCTGGGCGCAAGTGGAACCCGTCTCGGGCTCAGAGTTCTACTACATACATAACGTCACGCCGTATTCACAGCAGTTCGAACTTTCTGTTCAGCGGGAATTCGGCAATTCCACGGTGATGAGTCTCAGCTACGTGGGCACGGTGGGGACGCACCTTCTTACCGGGGTCGAAGCGAACCCTGGAAACCAGGCTCTGTGTCTCTTCCTGAGTAATCCTGCGAACGTCGCCCCCGGATCGGCAACTTGCGGCCCCTTCGGCGAACAAGTCGACTATACCGAGGCGAGCGGGCAGGCAATCACTACGACGCGTGCGCTCGGATTGAATGGAATCGGCTCTAACCCGTGGTACAAATCGGCTGCCCGTTCCTCGTATAACTCCTTACAGGCAAGTCTGAAGAGCGCGGGGAAGTGGGGCAACTTCTTGCTTGCTTATACGTACTCGAAAGCTATGGATAATGGCTCGGACGTATTTGACGCAACCAATTGCTTCAACCCGGCATTGAGCTATGGCTTGTCGATCTTCGATCTGCGACACAATTTTGCGGCCAGCTATACTGTGCGACTGCCCTTCGATAACTACTTCGGAAAAGGCAATCTCGCGAAGCGGTTTACCGGCGGATGGGCCTTGGCGGGGCTTTCCACTTTTGCCAGCGGTGAGCCAGTTCGACTCTCGGAATCAGATGATCGCGATCTCGTCGGTGATTTTAGCTTCCCCTTCGATACACCCAGCGCTGCCAATGATGGAAGCCATTTGTTCGTCAACCGGAATCCCAGATCAGGGCAACCCTACTTCAATCCAAATTATTTCGTGCCGAATCCGTTGGGTCAGGTGGGGGATATTTCGCGCCGCTTTTTCTCTGGTCCCGGTATCGACAACTACAATTTGTCATTGTTGAAGGATACGCAGATCACCGAGAGAACGCAGTTGCAGTTCCGGGCAGAGGCGTTCAACGTATTCAATCATGCGCAATTCAACAATCCGGGGTCAGGGGGCGGAAATGTCAACAATACAGGCCAGGGTGGGTTCGGTTATGTGACATCGGCACGAGACCCTCGCATCATGCAAGTTGCCTTAAAACTAGTCTTCTAGCATGCTGCGGAAAAACTCTAGTCGTTGAAGGGTGTGATCTTCAGCCTGAAGGGTACGGGCTTCAGCCCGTACATACCTGATTGAAATCAGGCCGGCTTTAGCCGCTGAGGGCCGCTGTTTACGCGCAACAGCGACTCTGTTCGCAGCCACACTATTACTGAAAGCACCGCGTAGCTCGAATATAGCTATTGCCCCATGGGGAACCAGAACATTATGCAGTCTGAGCGAGAACTTCAAAATAACCTGCTTCAAACCAACCTGAATGATCGGCGATCCTTCCTCAAGCTGCTGGCTGCGGCGCCCCTGTTTGCTTCCCTGGGGGCGCGCAGCTTTGCCTCCGCCGTAGCTGCCACCGCCAACCCAACGGGCTCCAATAAGTCCTTCTCCAACAATATCTATACGCGCCTCGGTGTTCGGCCGGTGATTAATTGTGTTGGGACCTGGACCTACCTGACTGCATCGCTCGAGCTACCCGAGGTACGCGCGGCTTGCGAAGCGGCCTCCCACTATTTTGTCGACCTGTTTGAGCTGCAGGCTGCCGCCGGCCGCCGCCTCGCGGAACTCTCCGGCGCCGAGTCCGGCATGGTCACCTCCGGCTCGGCGGGCGCGATCTCCGCGGGAACTGCGGCTTGCATCGCCGGGTCGGATCCTAAGAAAATCTACCAGTTACCCGACACGACCGGCATGAAAGAAGAGGTCGCCTTCCTTGGCGAACGCACACCCTGGGATAGCTGCATACGGCTCGCCGGGGCCAAACTGGTCGTCGCCCCTACGGTGAATGATCTCCCCGCTGCGCTAACGTCGCAGACCGCAATGGTATACACCACGTGGGGCGATGACGAACGCCTCCAGAGCATCCTGAAGATCACCAAGCCCGCCGGCGTTCCGGTGTTCCTGGACCAGGCTGGGCACATTCCCCCGTATTCGAATCTCACTCGCCTGGCAAAGACGGGCGTCGATCTCTTTTGCATCAGCGGTGGAAAGGGCCTGCGTGGCCCGCAAGTCTCCGGAGTCTTGTTAGGCCGCAAAGACCTGATCGACGCGGCCCTGTATAACTACAACCCTTGGGAAGGCTCCATATGCCGTCCCATGAAAGTCGGCAAGGAAGAGATCATGGGCGTCCTCGCCGCCATCGATTATTGGTCCAGGCCTGAGGCTGCGGTCATCGAGGGAACCTGGCAGCGCCAGATGGAGCGCATCGCGAAACTGGTGTCAACGGTACCGGGAGTCCAGACAGCCATCGGCACCCCTCCGTCGGAGAAGGGTAATAGTTATCCCACCCTGACGATAAGCTGGGACGAAAAGAAATTTGGCTTGACCGCGAATCAATGCGGCAAGCAGCTCCGAGAAGGAAATCCTCGGATCGACGTGTGGACAGGATTCAATTTCAGTGGGGTCCTGGCGAGAGAGCAAGCCGACAAACTCTATGACCCGGACGTAAGCGGCCCCAACCAACTGCAAATTTTCTCGGTGACGATGCAGCGGGGCGAAGACCTGATCGTAGGAAACCGCATTCGCCAGGTGCTCGAAAAGGCGCGTAAACAGGCACTGGCATGAAAAATCATAGTGACGGTACTTTAATGAAAAAACAGAACTTTCAGGATCAGTGGAACAGGCGTGAATTTATTCAAACGGCCGGTGTGGCCGCGCTCGGTGCGGCCGCAATGATGGCTCCCGCAACAGCCATGGCGTCAGATGGGACGAAGCCAGGCTCCAGACCATGGCGGGGCTTGTTTCCGGTTGCACAGACGCCGTTCACCCCGGAGAATAAGCTCGACCTCGATTGCCTGGCTGCCGAAGTCAAATTCTGCAACCTTAATCGTGTGCCGGGTCTCATGTGGCCGCTAAATTCCAGTGGATGGACGCACCTCACCGAGAAAGAGCGAATGGACGGAACCGAGTCCATCATGGCCGCCGCCAAGGGGGGAAACGCCGCCGTAGTGATCGGAGTTCAGGCGTTAGGCGGCGACGTCAACGCCGCCGTTCGCTATGCCAAACACGCTGCAAAATGCGGTGCCGATGGACTTATTTCCTTGCCCCCGGGTGCACTTGCAGACAAGGCCGCCGAAAAGGTAAATGATCGAGCGGTTTTGGATTATTACAAGGCCTTGGGCGCGGCGACCGATCTGCCGTTGATGATACAGAGCTACGGTGATATGACCGTCGAGTTAATCGTAGAACTCTCTCGGCAGGTTCCAACGCTGATCGGAGTAAAAGACGAAACGACCGGCAGTCCACTGCCTCGCCTCCCGGAATTCAGGAAACAAGCGAACAACAAGTTCGTGGTCATGGCTGCACACAACTGCATCCAAATGCTCGATGAACTTCGAGCAGGTTTTGACGGTTACGTGCCCATCATCACTTACGCCGATCTTCTTCAGAGGGTCTTCGAACTGTGGAATGCAGGCAAGCAGAATGAAGCTTTTGTAATGTTCGGCAGGGTACAGGCGTTTCAAACCATCACAGGGGCGACGCAGTACCTTTTGACTGCGCGCGGGGTTTTCAAAGAAACGACGATAGTCCGCGACGCCAGCCGCGTCTTCGGCCCCGACGGCGTCACGCCAGGCGAAGCTCAACAAAGAGTTATCCGCGAAGCAATGAAGCAGTTTCTAGAACCTTATTCACGGGCATAGCATGGCGCTGCCGTCGCCAAAGCCCCCCGCTTCGAGTTTGCTGAAATCCCGCTGGTTCGTAAGCGAGCCATCGGGCTGGACATCGAAGGCCACGAGCGTGATCCTGTTGCTAACATAGAGTGTCTGAACTTCCATTGTTGACTCATGTCATGCCTTTCCGAAGCTATCCTCTCCAGGCAGTGATTGCTGATCCCATTCTGGATGTGAGAATTTTCTCTTGACACAGATATTTTTCTTCACTATGTTTGAACCCTTAGCCGGCCAGCTCTATTGACATGCGTAAAGGTTCGAGGTCTCTCATGCAGGTGGGAAACGCTATGCGCGGATTTTTTTCATGGTCCTGGCATCGATAACTACTCTATGGCGTTGTTGAAAAATACAGAAATCACGGAAAGAACGCAGTTGCAGTTCCGGGCAGAGGCCTTCAACGTGTTCAAGCACGCTTCCGAGTTATCGCAGCCATAGGGAGAGGTACCTCACGTTGTCTGAACGGGAGATTCAACCTAACTCGAATGACCGGCGATCATTCATCAAACTGCTGGTTGCGGCCCCGCTCTTTGCCACCATCGGGGCGCGCAGCTTTGCCGCTACCGTGGCTGCTGCTACCAAGGCCGCCACTTCTAAAGGATCCTTTTCGGACAACATCTACACTCGCTTAGGCGTCCGTCCGCTGATTAATTGCCGAGGGCCCTGGACTTATCTGACTGCCTCGCTCGAGCTTCCCCAGGTGCGCGCGGCCGCTGAGGCAGCCTCCCACTATTTCGTCGACCTGTTTGAGCTCCAGGCAGCCGCCGGCCGTTACCTCGCTAAACTTTCCGGCGCCGAATCCGGCATGGTCACCTCCGGCTCGGCTGGTGCGATCGCTTCCGCCACTGCAGGCTGCATCGCCGGATCGAATCCCAAAAATATCTACCAGTTGCCCGACACCACCGGCATGAAAGGGGAGGTCATCATTCTTGGCGGCCGCACCCCCTGGGACAGCTGCATCCGGCTCACTGGAGCGAAGCTGATCGTCGTTCCCACTGTGAACGATCTCTCCCCGGCTCTTACATCCCAGACCGCCATGGTCTACACCACCTGGGGGGAAACCGAGGTCGTCCAGAGCATCCTCAAGATCACCAAGCCCGCCGGCGTTCCTGTCATGGTGGACCAGGCTTCGGCCATCCCGCCATTCTCTAATTTCACGCGCTTGGCAAAGACGGGTGTCGATCTTTTTTGCTTTAGCGGTGGAAAGGGCATGCGTGGTCCGCAGGTCTCCGGGGTGTTGTTAGGCCGCAAGGATCTGATCGATGCGGCACTATACAACACGAATCCCTGGGAAGGCTCCATATGCCGGCCGATGAAGTGCGGCAAGGAAGAGATCATGGGCGTCCTCGCGGCCATCGACTACTGGTCCAAGGCCGACATTGCGGCGATCGACAAAGTATGGCAGCGCCAGATGGAGCGCATCGCAAAGTTAGTCCAAACAGTACCAGGAGTTCAGGCAACCATCACCACCCCTCCGTCGGAGGAGGAGGATAGTTTCCCCACCCTTGCGGTATCGTGGGACGAACAAAAGTTTGGCTTGACGGTGGCTCAATGCGATCAGCAGCTGCGCGAGGGCGAACCGCGGATTGACGTGTCAACAAGCAACAATCCCAGCGGTGTTCTGGCGCGAGCGGGAATCACGGAGTCAGGCAGTAAGACGGCAGCCCGTCCGAATCATCTGCGCATTCTCTCCCTGACCCTGCAGCCAGGCGAAGAGCTCATAGTGGGCAATCGTCTGCGTCAGGTTCTTGACAAGGCTCGTAAGCAATCAGCGTGAGTGATTTCTCTGGAAGGCCCGAATGAACACTCGGTATGCGCGTCGTTCTTTCTTTGCGTTCAGCAGATCGCGCCGAGTGCGGAGCCGGAGAAGGCACTCCCGGGTTCGACAGAATCTGTTCCAATCAAAAATGGATCTATATCACCGCAGGAGAATAAGATGCCGACACGTCGCGAATTCCTATCCGCCGGAGCTGCCATGAGTGTTCTGTCGCTGGCACAGAGCCAAGCCGGCACAACATCTTCCTCACCCTATCCTATCAACGAATTCGAAGCGCGGATTGCCAGGAAGGATTTTCGCGACATGACCAAGGACATCTTGCCGACACCGTGCATGGTCGTAGACCTGGACATGTTCAACGCAAACGTGAAGCACATGGCAGAGACGGCCAAGACCGGCGGCGTCAACGTAAGACCCCACGTCAAGGTCCACAAGAGCGTGGAAGTTGCCAAACATCAGGTAGCCGCCGGAGCGGTCGGGCTCACTTGTGCCACCATCGCCGAGGCGGAGCTCTTCTCCGGAGCGGGGATCAAGGGCGTTCTGTGGACCAAGCAGCCCGTTGGCGTCAATAATATCCAGCGGGCCGTAGTGCTCTCTAAGAAAGATCCCACTTTCATGTTCGTGACCGATGACGCACAGGTGGTGGAATGGCTGGCGGAAGCGGCGGACGCTCACAAGGCAAAGCTGAGAATCGCAGTGTCGGTATTCGCCGGAATGAACAGGCAAGGCATTGACGGCGGTCAGCCTGCAGTCGAGCTGGCACAAAAAGTATCGTCCTGCAAACACATGCAATTCGAAGGCTTCATGGCCTACTCCGGTGGCGCGGCGCATACCAAGGGCTTCGAAGCACGAAAGAAGAAGTCCATGGAGGTGCTGGCTGGTGCCCGCGAAAGCAAGGACCTGGCGCTCAAATCCGGCTTGCCTGTAAACATCATGTCCGGCGGCTCCACCGGCACTTACAACATCGATTGCGACACTGGATTGACGGAACTGGAAGCCGGCACTTATGTCTTCATGGACACTGAATACTTCATCGTCGGCGGGCAAGATGGGAACATGACCAGATATACGGATTGGCAACCTGCGTTGACCATTCTTACTACTGTTGATAGTCAGCACCACCCTAACATCATCACCACTGATTACGGCAACAAGGCGCTCGCCAAGAAGACCGACGAGGTAAAGGGGATGCCGTGGCTGCAGGTAGGGGTTCAGGGAGCAGAGTATGGTGCCCTGACCTGGAAGGACGGGGACCAGGCGCCGAAGCTGGGCGACCGGTTGGAAGTTTACTGCACCAACCTGGACCAGAGCACCAACGCCTTCGACCGCTACTATATCGCCCAGGGTGACAAGATCGTGGACGTATGGCCCATTATGGGCCGTAGTGGCGCGGCACAACGTTAAGAAGATACCAAGCGCCCCCTAATGGGAATATGCCCGTGGGAAAAAACGAAGCGCAGTTTTGATGCAAGGAGCGGGGGGCGGCACTGAAGTTCACCAGGAATTCGGCTCACATCCTCAGGCTGTGCTGGTTGTTGCTGGCGACGACTTCTTTTGCTCAGAACTACAGGGCTGAGAAAACGTCGGATCACGGCGTCCCTATCGTTCGCCTGAGCGATGCGAAGAACGGAGTGGAAATCTCCGTGGTGCCGTCAGTGGGCAATCTTGCCTACGAGATGAAGGTGCACGGGAAAAACATTCTGTACTTCCCCTACGATGACCTTTCCGAGTTTGTGAAGAACCCAAAGCTTGCCGGGATTCCATTTCTCGCGCCGTGGGCCGACCTGTTGGACGAACAAGCCTTTTGGGCCAACGGCAAGCGGTATGGATTCAATATGAGTCTAGGCAACGTCCGAGGCGTCATGCCGGGTCACGGGTTCCTCATCAATTCGCCACTCTGGGAGGTGACGGAGGTGGCCGCCGACAGCCGGTCCGCACATCTGACCAGCCGGCTTCAATTCTGGAAGTATCCGGATTTGATGGCGCAATGGCCGTTCGCCCAGGAATACGAGGTGACCTACAGTCTGGCCGACGGCGTCCTGGAAGTGAAAACAACGATTACGAATCTAAGCGCGGATCCAATGCCGGTGATCATCGGATTTCACCCCTTCTTTCAGATTCCCGGCATTCCGCGCGACGAGTGGATCGCGCATCTCTCTGCACGGATACATGTCGTGGCGGATGAAACGAAAGTTCCGACGGGTGAAATGCGGCCACTTGACATACCTAATCCATTACCCCTTCGCGGCCAAACTTTGGACGACGGCTTTACTGGCCTTGAACGCGATGCGGACGGCCGCGCCCATTTTTCAATCGAAGCGGGTGGCATGAAGGTAGAGACGTTATTCGGACCGAAATACCAGGTCGCCACCATTTATCTACCTCCCTCCCCCGACCTGACCCGGGAATTCATTTGCTTCGAGCCCTTGGCCGCCATTATCGATGGAGTGAATTTAGCGCGCCGGGGCAAATATGCGGAGTTACAAATATTGCCTGCCGGCCAGAAATGGACCGAGAGCTTCTGGGTCCGCGGCAGTGGAATTACACCTTGATTCAATCAATCAGGGCGCAGCCAAGGGGCAGGATTGCTGTGCTTTCCTCGCGGCAGGGACCGCGTTTACTTTCTACTCTCGTATGGGATAAACCCATGCGTCTTCGTCTGCAGGATATATACGGTCTTGCCCGCATCGGACACACTCTCGATCCTGTAAGACGTTAACGAGTATTTCTCCAAGGAGAAGGCATGAATCACTACCCCAGGCACGCTTTGATCATGTTGGCATGTCTCTTTGCTATCTCCTGCGGCACGGAGTTGTTGGCGCAGAAGGGAGGTGCGCTGAAGGTCATCAACGTGGAAGGCCGAAGTGCGGGTTCAATGTCGAGTCCGGGCATGCTGGCGGGTGACACGCTTTATGTGGCAGGCCAGAATGGGCGGACCAGCGATGGCAGCCTTCCGAAGGACTTCTCGCAGGAGGTGAGCCAATCATTGCGCAATGTGCAGGGTGTGCTGCGCGCGGCGGGAATGGATTTTGGCTCCATTGTCTGGATGCATGTGTATGTGACGAGTTTGCAGGACATCGCTACGATGGACGATGTCTATTGGAGGTTGATCGGTAATCATCCTCCCGCGCGTACAGTGCTGGTGGTGGCAAATCTTCCGCATGGAGAGAAGGTCCAGATCAGCTGCATCGCGGCCGCCAATACGCTGCAGCGGAAGGTGATCCAGCCCCCGGGATGGCCAAAGGGAAATCACATCGATCCTGCGGGAATCCAGGCCGGCGAAGTGCTCTACATGTCGGCCCAGGATGGGACCGATCGGGTCACAGGGAAGATCTCTGAAGATTATGCGACCGAGGTGAAGCAGGCGCTCGACAATGTAGCAACGATTTTGAAAACGGCGAATATGAGCATGGCCAACGTCGTGTGGGTAAATCCATACCTAAGCAGCGCAGAGGCGAATGCGTCGGGGCCAAACCCGCCTGGGCCGATCGGTCACAATGGGCAGCCACAGCGCTCCGACGCCAGTGTGATGAACAAGATCTATGCGTCTTACTTTGAGTTTGGCAATACTCCCGGGCGGGGAACGATCCAGGTGGCGAGTCTTCCCCACAACAGCCATATCGTCTTCAGCGCGATCGCCGGATCCGATCTATCAAAACGCAAGTCAATCCAGATCAGGAATATGAAGCCTAGCCCGACAGCAAGCCCAGGGGTGATTTATTGGGATACTTATTACATGTCGGGCAAGAGCGGGTTCATCCCCGACCAGGGGATCGTTACTCAAGATGTGACTTTGCAATTGCGGCAGACGATGCGAAACCTGTTGGACGATCTACAGGGGGCAGACATGGACTTTCCCGACGTCGTGCAGGCGACAATCTATCTCCGGGAGATGCAGTATACGGATCAAGTCGTGCCCCTTTACGGCACATTTTTCAAGGGGAGTTTTCCAGCTCAGACCCTTCTGCAGAACAGCTTCGACATGAAGACGACGACGGGGGAACAAATCTCCTTTATCGCCGTGAAACAGCCAACACTTTGATATGAGACAACTGCATCGTTCGTCGACAGGATTGTTGTCTGTGGAGTCCCTCTAATTTTGGAGACATAGGAAGGGGAAACAATGTCACTTGAGCAAAACAGCACCGCAGGCCAAAGCGATCGCCGATCGTTCATTAAATTGATGGCCGCGGCTCCGTTATTTGCCACCATTGGCTCACGTAGTCTTGCAAACACGTTGGCCGCGGCGACCAAAAAGCCGGCCATGGGGAATATATACTCGCGACTTGGCGTCAGATCTTTTATCAACGCTCGGGGGACATGGACTTACCTGAGCGGTTCGCTCGAGCTTCCCGAAGTGCGGAAAGCCGCAGAAGAAGCATCGCACCATTTTGTGGATATGTTCGAACTGCAAATAGCCGCCGGACGTTATTTAGCCAAACTTTCCGGCGCAGAGTCAGGCATGGTCACTTCCGGCTCAGCTGGAGCTATCGCGGTGGCAACCGCGGGGTGTATCGCGGGCTGCGATCCCAAGAATGTATGGCAACTCCCCGACACAACTGGATTGAAGGGAGAGGTTGTCATGCTTGGCGGGCGAAGCGCCTTTGATAACGCCATTCGTCTATGCGGCGCCAAACTCGTGATCGCGCCCACCGTAGACAGGCTGAAGGCAGCAATTACCCCGCAGACGGCTATGATTTACACGTCCTGGAAAGACGACCGCGTACCAGAGGTGCTGAAGATCAGCAAGCCGGCAGGCGTGCCAGTGTTGCTGGACGACGCTGCCGGTATTCCTCCCTTTGAGAACTTCACCCGCTTCGCCAGGATGGGCGTCGATCTCTATTGCTTTAGCGGAGGAAAAGGCTTCCGTGGGCCGCAGTGTTCCGGGATACTGCTGGGTCGCCAGGACCTCATCACTGCGGCCCTCGCAAACACCTGCCCCTGGGAAGGCTCTGTATGCCGCGCCATGAAGGTGGGTAAGGAAGAGATCATGGGGATCCTTGCGGGCATCGACTACTGGGCACAGGCCGATCAGAAGGCCCTGAATAAAGAGTGGACATCCCGCGTAGAGCGCATTGCGAAGCTCGTGGGAACGGTGCCGGGCGTCACCACCGACATTGCCATTCCCGCGACTGGTAATAGCTACCCGACACTCACCGTTCAGTGGGACGAGCAGAAGTTCGGTTTAACCATCGATCAATGTGCGGAGCAGCTACGCGCTGGTGAGCCCCGTATCGAAGTTCTAACCAACAACAACCCAAGTCTGGTTCCTGCAGTGAGTGGTAGAGAACCCAGGTCAAAAGTCAATCATCTACAAATTATTTCCATGACGCTCCAGGATGGAGAGGACCTGATCGTGGGAAATAACCTTCGCCGGATACTCAACAAAGCCCGCAAACAGTCGGCATGATCGCGGTTTGGTGGAGGCGGCGGGAGTCGAACCCGCAAGTCGCACGATTTTTACATAACTTACAGATTCTAAAGGTGGCTAGAACGGCTCAACCGGCCTGAAAAGCGGTTCCGCGGTACAAATTTGCCACAGGGCATTTTCATGGTTTGCATGCCCCCAAATTCGCTTTGGGCAATGTTGCAAAAGAAACGCGGGTTTTGAGAGATGTAACTACCTTTCTCATAGTTCAAATATAGGAGGGAAAATCGCTGATAAAATACAAATATGAGTGGACGCGTCAACAACCTGCCAATTTCCTCAAAGAAGTTCGTGCTGGGAAGCAAAAGCTTCGCGGCCATCTCGGCAGTGGAAGGGCTGAAGCTCCATTCTGGGAGTGAGGAGCGCCTAGAAAGAACTGCTTCTCTCCCGCAGGCGGAGCGACGCGCGGAAACGATCCGAGCCTTCGCAGGTGCGCGGAAGCGCGGATGAGCATAGAAGGCTACGACGCCTTCGATGACCCGTACTGTTATCCCGGCACGAGCGTTCTCAAGAATCTGCTTAACATCCAAGAGCAGGACACACTCGACGCCTTTGAGGTGGAAATTTCGACGCTGCGGGCGGAGGAATCCCTGCCAGAAGGCAGCTTTGACGCAGCCCACTATCGCCAAGTACATCATCATCTCTTTCAGGACGTGTATGAGTGGGCAGGGCAGTATCGCTCCGTGCGAACTTCCAAGGGCGGGAATGCCTTCTGTTATCCGGAACACATCCCTGCTCAGATGGATGCCCTCTTTCAAGGACTACATCGCAGTGAAGTCTTTGTTGAGCGGAGTTCGGACCTGTTTCTTCAGGCGACGGCTCGCTTCCTGGGCGAACTCAACGCCATTCACCCCTTTCGTGAAGGAAATGGACGCTCTCAAATGGCGTTTATTGGGTTGCTAGGAGCGACCTTTGGCCACCCTTTTGCCTTCGAGCGGCTGAGCCGTGGCACATTTCTGCAGGCAACGATTGACAGTTACTTTGGTAATCGAGAACCACTGCTCGTCGAATTGCGAAAGCTGCTGATTTAATCGATCAACGCTGCAGGAACTTCTGAGCCCGATCAATGCGTCCGCGGAGCTGATCTTGGAATTGGGGATCTCTGCGCCGCTTCTCAACATGTGCCGTAATGGCGGCACGGATCACTTCTGCGACTGGACGCTGTTCGACCGTAGCTACTGTTTCCAAAGCTTCGGCTTGGTCGGCGGACAATCGAATCGTCATGGCCTTAGAAGGCTTCATGAAACTATCGTCTCGCAGCTACCTTGACTTGTCAATATCACGGTTGTTTGATACCGTGGTATCACGGTGCCCGGAGGGCCTGACGATGACCGAAGAATCGAATCGGGAGTTGGAGGAGTTTAAGCGCAAGCAAGCCAAAGAACTCGAAGAGTTCGAACGGCAGCGGCGAGAGCGCCTTGAGAAATTTGAAGCAGGCGAACGAGAAGCGCTGCACGCCTTTGAAGGAAAGGAGGCGTCCGAGGTGCAGGCTTTCGTCGAAGAGGAAAAACGGGAGTTCGTGATCAAGATTGATCGTCACGAATATCGCGTACATCAGAAGAGCCTGACCGGGAGCGAACTGCGAAATCTGCCTAAACCGCCGATCGGGCCGGATCGGGACCTCTTCGAGGTCGTACCTGGGGGATCGGATAAGAAAATCGACGATTCAGAAGTTGTCAAGATACGTGATGGGCTTCGTTTCTTCACTGCACCGGCGCGTATCAACCCCGGAGCGCCTCGGTAGGGAGAAGAGCAATGTTGCCGCAAAACGATAGAGATGCATTGACTGCACGATCGTTGGAACATACCGTCTCAGCCGTAGGGGGGATCACCTGCGTTGTTATCAAGAACTATCCGATCCCTCCCGGACTGAATTGCCGTGTCGCCGATTTGCTGCTTCGCTTATCGGCGGGCTATCCAGATGTCATCGGTGAAGGCCCATAAGACAATATTGGTCTGCTGCCAAAGCAGTACAACACAGTTTAATTTTCGTTCCCTTGGTGACGGTACAAATCTGCCACAAGAATTTCCTTCAAAATGAACCGCAAAGAAATGTGCATGACTATGGAGGCGGCGGTGTTTCCGCCTATGTCATAAATTACAAAGTACTGAATCTTAAAATCTTAGATAAAATGCCGTGGGGGCCTGTGGCAAGAACTGTACGCAGATTTAAGCGGGGCAAGTGAGTTAAATTACTGAATTTATGAATGTTAATTTGGTGGAGGCGGCGGGAGTCGAACCCGCGTCCGAAATCCATGTCAGCAGAGAGACTCCATGCGTAGTCGAGTTCCGGAGATTTCGCGCGACGCGCTCAGAACCGACAAGATGCGCGTAACGCTAGTCCGGTGATCTCGTCCCTGCGGCTCGGACCGCGTCCCAGGAACCAGCCTGCTGTG
>DASRRN010000679.1:0-5394 GCA_035695685.1 Acidobacteriaceae bacterium
GATAGGGGTAGGGAGAACCTGAGTTCCCCCTCCCTCCGAACCGGACAGGCGGATTTCCCGCATCCGGCTCTCCAGTTAGTGGGTCACCTTGCATAAGGATTGACGTACGGAAGCATGGGTTGCGCACAGAGAGAACAGCCCTTGTTCCGCAAAGAAGGCGTTGGTCCAGCGATAATGGTCGAAACCTCGTCCGCCACCACTCCTTCCCTGCCGGCAGCGCAGAATGGAACGCAAACGCATTCGTATCCAGCTGTCGAGTAAGGGGAACGTAGTTTTGTGACTGTGCTGGAAATATTGAAACCAGCCGGTCAGACTGCGGTTGAGTTGGGAGATGATCATGGGCAGGGAGTTCCGGTTGTGTCGGCGCGTGTGATTGCGAACTGTGGTCTTGAGCTTCTCCAGGCTCTTCGCGCGCGGCCATTTCATGCCCCGTTCAAAGTGATACCCGAGAAACTCAAAGCCTCCTCGTTGGGTGGCGTCCACAATGCGCGTCTTTTCGGAATGCAACGCGAGTTCGGCCTGCGCCGTCCACTGTTGCACCTCCGCCAGCGCCGTTTGCGCCTGGCTCTCCGTCCGGCATAAGAGTACAAAGTCGTCCGCGTATCGCACCATCTCTATTCCCCGAGCCGCCATGAGGTGGTCCAGTGGATCAAGATAAATGTTCGATAACAACGGACTAACAGGACTGCCCTGCGGCGTTCCCTTGTCCGGCGTCCGATATTTTGCTTCCTCCAGGACGCCTTGCCGCAGATACGCTTGCACTAAGTTCAGCACCCGGCCATCGCTGACCTTGCCTGCCACCCGCGCTAGCAGCTTCTCCGCCGGAATGGTATCGAAGTAGCTTTTCAGATCGGCATCCACCACCCACGTGTACCCCTGGGTCAGTAGATAATCGACCCGGCGCAATGCGTCCTTGCAGCCCCGATGCGGACGGAATCCATAGCTATGTTCCGCAAAGTCCCGCTCGAAGATCGGTTCCAGCACATGACACAACGCAGCCTGCACCACTCGGTCGCGCACCGTCGGGATCCCTAACGGACGCATTTCCTTGCTCCCCGGTTTGGGTATCCATACCCGCTTCACCGCTGCCGGTTGGTACTCGTTCCGACGCAGTGCGCGCGATATCTTTTCCAGATTCGCTTCCTCGTGGCGCGCGAACATCTCTACCGTTTCATGATCTACTCCCGCGGACCCACCGTTGGCCTGGACTCCTCGAAATGCCTGCCACAGGTTGCCCGCGCTGTACACCTTGTCCATCAAGCTAAACCACTGTCCTCCTTTGACTCCTTGTTCCAGAGCCGTCAACATACGGTCCGTCCAGACTTCCGGTTCCACCCAACTCCATCGTGCGCGGATGTCTCTCGCTTGTTTAGTCGCTATGGACACTGCCGCGAGTTCGTCTTCCGTCCTTCTGTCCATTCCGTCTTCCACTTCCCTGCGTCCCTTGGCTCCACGCCCATTACGGCGCTTCCTCGCTACTACGGACGCTGTGACTCCTCTGCCAGGTCTCGTCCCGATAGAGGTCTCCCTGATTCATGTACCTGGCCTTCCTGCCATTCTGTCTCCAACCACCTGTGTCGCCCCATGGTCGCTTTCTCACGCTACCCCTCAGCGCCGTGGGCTTCTTCCTCGCGAAAGTCTGGGCTTCACCCTACCCTTGCAGGTTCGCCGCAAACACCGGCCGAATCGAGTTCGTCATCCTACGGACTGGCAGTTCACTCCCTGTAGCTCCTCACCTCGTCTCGCGACGACGCAATAACAGTTCGTTACAGGCCGGAGAGCGCATGCCTGAAGAGGACTTCCACCTCTCCAACCAAGTACACTTTCAGGCGCACAAGGGCACGGCTTCAGCCGTGCCGTAAATGACATTGCCGTACCCGGCTTTAGCCGCTGAGGTACGTTTTTTATCCTCTGAATTCTCTTGTTCGTTGATAAAAGATGCCCTCAGGGGCTAAAAGTCCGGAAGCTCTCAACGAATTTATGGCACGGCTGAAGCCGTGCCCTTCCAGGACCGAGTTCTCACACACGCTCTAAAGCCCTGAATTGATAATTGATATTAGTCAGCGTTTACGCGGGTTGAAACCCGCTCCCCCCGGACTAAAAGTCCGGGGCTGGCACCTGGCCGCTCCCTGGGGGGGTATTGGGGTGACGGGTATTGGGGATGGCGGTGGCGATGGATATCACTATGCGCCCCACATAGAGCCGGTACGTGCGGCTTTTCCGCATACCGCTCCCACCTTGGCCTCAGGCGCGCTCTTAGACCTGGCAACCCAACTCGCGTACCCCGTCATCGGTTCTCAGGGGAGAGAAAGGACTTGTCGACTGGGGGCAGGGACATAATCAGCGCACCCAGGTCGCGCTTGAGGTAAGAGATCCTCGCTCGTACATCGCGCAGCATCGCCTCACGGTCTTCGAAGTCGTCGATCGTTAGTTTGAGGCTTTCGGATGGCTGGCTGGTCAGGCGGTTAATTTTATCGGTGCTGGACAGCGAATCGATCCGCTTCACCTGCACCCAGGTCTGAAGCAATTGTTCCTTGCGTGTTAGGCCCTGTGGACCGTAAGGGCTGGTCTCGTTGAGGAAGATCCAAATGGTCGACGGATACTGACTGTTGGGAAGAGTGGGCCGGCCGAAGAACTCCGCCAGCATATTTGAATCGAAGTCGAATAGACTGGTCCCGCCCTTTTCCTGGTGGATTCCCGCCAAAGCCAACCCGGCGGAGAGGGTTCCGGCGGCGATGCCCACGCCGGCGGCGGCCTTGGTCAGGCTAGAGGAAAGCTGCAGTCCGGAACTGGTGGCTCCCACCGTTCCACCCACAAGAACACCGAGCAGATTGGTCCGGCTTACGGCATGGTCGCGGCGATCGGCGAGATATCCTCGTATCTCGTTGGCGCGTGCAATCTCGTTGTCGATCTGGGCCATGGTGGCATCGACCTGCAGTGAGGCCGCCATCACCTGTTCTGTAATGTGCTGGTGTAGCCAGAGAATTTGCCACCTGTCCGCCGGGGTAGTGGCGGCTGAAAGTTCCTGGAGCCGTCGCAGTTCAGAGGAGACCTTGATTAACTCGGCCGTGCTTTCCGGTGGCGGCGGGGAGGTCCTCGATGCGACAGTTTGTGCGGAAGCGGCCACCGCGACCGTTGCCAACGCCACAAGGTGCAGACTGCGAACGAGGCTCATACGGAGTATGTTATCGTCTCTCGGAGTTCCTTCAGAACATATGCCGGAAGAACGAGGTGAGCCATGCCGTGCGACCCAGGAGAGTTGAAACACGTCCCGCTTTTTGCGTTGCTGGACCAGGAAGAGATTGCCGTTCTGGCCGCCCAGGTGGAGCTGAAGACGTTTGCTCCGCGACAACGTATCTATAAGATGGGCGATCCCGGTATGCACGCCTACATCCTGATGTCCGGTAGCGTGCAGGTGAGCACCGTGGACGAGGATCACCAGGAGGTTATGGTGGATCAACCCGGTCACGGGCAGTTCTTCGGCTTCGCCTCGATGCTGGAGCAAACGCCGCACCAGACCAGCGCGTTGGCCATGGAAAAGTCGGTTTGTGTGGAAATCAGCCGCGACGACATCGCGATTCTTCTTGAACGCAAGCCGATGGCGGGTATGGATATGCTGACGGTGCTGGGCGCGCAATTTCACGCCTCACAGCAACTGGTACGGATTCGGGCCAACCGCAACGCCAACGAGGTGATCGAAGAGAAGTCTACGTTTGGCGAACGGATCGCCGATGACGTTGCCAGCTTCGGCGGTTCCTGGCCGTTTATTATCCTGGTCGGCGTTGCGTTTCTGATCTACACCACAATCAACGTCGCCCTGAGGAGTAAGGCATGGGACCCTTACCCGTTCATCCTGCTTAACCTTTTTCTCTCTATGCTGGCCGCTATTCAGGCGCCGGTGATTATGATGAGCCAGAACCGGCAGGACAAGAAGGATCGGCTGCGCAGTGAACTGGACTTCGAGGTGAATCGGCGGGCGGAAGCGGAGATCCAAAACCTTTCTCGTAAGCTGAACCTGGTCCAGGATAAGATCTGCGACCTGGATGATATGTTTCGGGCCGGGACCAGCCCGGTTGCGGGTGCAAAGCCGAAGTAGGATTCTGGACGAGACAGTCCGCGGAGTAAAATGGGCAGGAGGTTGAGACCATCATGGCTACCAGTGTTTCTTCGGAAGTGAAGATTGCCAAAACGCCACCCATGCCTACCTTTGCGACGGTTGGGGAAGAGCGGTTGCATCGCAAGCAGCGTTTGGCGTCTGCGTTTCGGCTGTTCGCGAAGTTTGGTTTCAGCGAAGGCGTGGCCGGGCATATCACGGTGCGCGACCCTGAATGGAAGGACCATTTCTGGGTGAACCCGTTTGGTATGCACTTCGCCCATATCCGTGTGTCTGATCTGGTGATGGTGAACGAGAAGGGCGAGGTGGTGGAAGGTGACCGGCCGGTGAACGAGTCCGCGTTCGCGATCCACTCGCGGGTGCACATGGCGAGGCCGGACGTAGTGGCGGCGGCTCATGCGCACTCCCTTTACGGAAAGACGTGGTCCTCCCTGGGACGTCTGCTGGATCCGCTCACCCAGGATGCGTGCGCCTTTTATGAAGATCACAGCTTGTTCGCCGACTATACCGGTGTGGTCTATGACATGTCAGAAGGCGATCGAATTGCTCAGTCTTTGGGCAACCGCAAAGCAGTCATCATGCAGAACCACGGCAACCTGACCGTGGGAAGTACGGTGGATGAAGCAGCGTGGTTTTATATCGCGATGGATCGTAGCTGCCAATCGCAATTGATGGCAGAAGCTGCCGGCAAACCGATCCCGATCGCGCACGAGGCCGCTGTTGTGGCGCGCAAGCAAGTGGGTAACCCGCGGGTGGCCTGGTTCCAATACCAACCACTGTGGGACATGATCGTGCGCGAGCAGCCCGACCTGCTCGACTAACCCAGCCACTGAGGGTTGTTGAAGGTGCCGTCGTAAATGTGCGACGACTTGTACGCTTCAAACTTCCCTGCATCCCCTACCGGTGCCGTCTTTTGCAGAATGGCTATTTTCTGCTGCTGATCGAGCGGCTTGAAGTTTCGTGCCACACCCAGCGCCTGCTGCAGCACAGACATCGAGTCGCAGCCGGTAATTGTCACCGTGACCGGCACACTCATGGCGTAGTGCAGCGCTTCGACCGCAGTAACCGTATTCGTCTTGGGAATCGCGCCGTTAGCTAATGGCTTCATTCCCAAAACGGCCATGCCATGCTTTTGCGCTACGGGAATGACTTTCTGGCCGAAGCTGTCATAGTGCTCGTCGAGCGCGTTGACCGGCATCTGCACTGTGTCAAAGGTGAAGCCGTTCTTGTCAGCGGTTTCAATCATGTGGAGATGGATCTCCGGGCTCTTGTGTCCGGTG
>DASRRN010000680.1:0-4148 GCA_035695685.1 Acidobacteriaceae bacterium
GTATCGCCAAAGAACACTTGCCAGAAGCCGGCGCGCTGAAAGACTTCAAATTCACCATTGTGGAACATGTCCACTTTGCGCTGGTGGTCCTGGTTGCTCGGGCTTTCATAGGTACGAAGTTGAAAGACTCGCTTGCCGTGCTGCGCGGTAACGGGCGGGACCACTAAACGCGGCCAGCCTTCGAACGCGATCATAAGCGAGCTTTCGATTCGAGTGAACGCGGGAGCGGTCGCCGGTGCGTTCCAGAATGGCGCAGCGGCTTTCATGAACTCCTCGTCTTTTGGCAGCTGCAACTCGGCCGTGACTAGCGACTCCAATGTGGTCGACGGGATCAGGAGATACAGGGCCGGAGTTTCGGGACCGAGGTCGAGGTTGAAGGCGCCAATAGGCGTGAAGCCGAGCCGGTTGAGCGCCGGGATCAAGGCTTCCGCTACATAAGTTTGGAGCAGTTTCGTTTGCGGACCGGACTGCAGCTGATACTTGCGCAGCTCATAATACTCACGAGCTTTGCTTGACACCGCCTGAGCACGGGAGTCGCTGGGGGTTAACGCAACCGCCGCTGCGGCCAGGGACGAGGTTAGAAAATGTCGTCTTTGCAAAACTCCTCCGTACAAACCAGCATTCTAAAGCATTTCTTCTGTTACAGTGTCTGGCTGTACTGGTAACAAGCGCGTGGTCACGCGTAAAGGAGACGTTCATGGAGAGGCGCAAGTTTCTCGCCCTCGCAGCTTCGATCGCCGGAGGCCTGGCAACGAGCCGACCCGCCGAAGCCCTGCCCCCGTCCATACCGATTATCGACACCCACATCCACCTCTTTGATCCCGGGCGTCCAGGCGGCGTGCCCTGGCCGGCGAAGACGGATACAGCGCTCTACAAAGCTGCCCTGCCAGAGCGCTACGTCAGTGTTGCTGGTCGCTTCGGCGTGGTTGGCGCAATTGTGATCGAAGCCAGCCCCCTGGCCAGTGATAACGATTGGGTGCTGCAGGTGGCGGCCAAACATCCCATCATCGTGGGGATGGTCGGCGATCTGATTCCGGGCACACCTTCTTATGAAAAGGACCTGGAACGGCTGCATGCGAATCCTCTTTTTCTGGGGATAAGGTACGGCAATCTTTGGGATCGGGACCTGGCCGTCGATATGCAAAAACCCGAGTTTTTGCCCGGGCTGAAGATGTTGGCCAGCAAAGGCCTGGTCCTCGATAGCGCTAATCCCGATCTCAAGCTCATCCGCGCCGTCGCCGGTGTGGCAGACCACGTTCCGGAGTTGAGGATAGTGATCGATCATCTGCCCACTGCACAAGTGCCCTCGGAAGCGGCAGCCCGTGATGAATACTGGTCATTACTGCGGCAACTGGCGAAAAACAAGAACGTCTTCGTCAAGCTTTCTGAAGTGCTGGCCGCCCGCATCGAAGAGTCAGGCGGCCCGACCTTCTGCAAAGACCGGCTCGACGCCCTGTGGGACATCTTCGGTGAAGATCACGTTCTTTATGCCAGCGATTGGCCCAATAGCGATCATCATGCGACCTACGAGGAGACCATTTCGATTGTGCGCAGTTATGTCGAGGCGAAAGGCCGTACAGCCTCGGAGAAGTTTTTCTGGAAGAACTCCGTGCCTGCCTACCGCTGGCATCGGCGGCAGGCAGATCAACCGAAGGGGAACCCTTCATGAACGTCGAAAATCCGGAAGTCATGAAGCGTCGCCCGGCCGTATGACGGCAAAGCCGGGATGTGCGCCGCGGTCATGGTTGAAGATACGGTCTGCGGCCGGGGATAAAGTTTGTCTGATCGATTGACGGCAAGTGGATGAGGCATCGAAGCCCGAGAATGTTTACTCGGGGAGATTCGACTACTTCTCGCTACTGGGCGGTACCAACCCCTTTAATCGGAGATACAACGAAAGAGTCGCATACTGCTCGTTGTCATGCGCGACATTTCCCCACAACATACTCAGCCTGGTCCGTTTTGCCGGTCCGGCCTGGAGCATGTCTGCCATATTCGCATCGGTCAGGCCGGCATACGCTTTGTCACACTCGGCAAAAGAAGCCTTGAGTGCCTCGACGATTGCCGCCTTGTCCGCCGTTTCCGGCGGGACTTTCGGCAACGCGCTGGAGTCCACATTGTCGGCTGCACCGCAAATATGCAGCTGCGCTTCGGTCACGTGGTTCACCACGCGACCAAAGGTCCGTATATCCGGCGTGGGCTTAAAGCTATAGTCTGCCGGCGGCATCTTATCCGCGGCTTTAAGGATATTTACCTTGAGCCGCGCATAGTTTCCTTGCAGCTCGCTTGCAAACTGGTTGCTCTGCCCCAGAGCCGCCCCCGAAATCATCAATACTGCCACTGCACACGCCGTACACATCCGCTGCATCGTCTTCCTCCCAATGCCAACCAGCCTACCTAGGCCCGAGTGACTGCACAAGCAAACTTTTTAAGTTAACCGAGGATTTGCGGAACCATCAAGGGAAACAGCAGGTCCCTCCACTACGCTACCGTCGCAATTACATATGTTGTGGCAGAGCCCAGGCAAAAATCACTCCGCCGCTACTGGTCAATAAGTATTGATGCCCGCCGAGTTCGTAGGTGATCGGTGAGGTAGAAATTCTTCCGCCAGAGCCCGCGTGCCAGAGCGTCTTACCGGTATTGGTCTCGAGAGCGAGAACGTTGCCTCGAATATCACCGGTGAAGGTGAGCCCTGAACTGGTAGTCAGGATTCCCGCTGTCGGTGTTCCAGCACCCAACTCATGCGTCCAGCGAATCTTGCCGGTCTGGTAATCAATCGCCTCGATCACGCCCTTGCTCCACAGGTCATAGTCGGCGCCGGCCCAGCCATAGGTGCCGTCGGCTGGCTTGGCAAAATAGACGCTGTAGCTGGGATGAGCAGATACGATGAACAGTCCGGTCTTGGGATCAAAACTGGGAGAGCGAAAGTTGGTCATCCCACCTTCGTCCGGCGCGATCAAACGTCCATCCCGCGACGGCTCCTTGGCCGGATCGGGAATGGGATGACCCCCTTTGTCAACCCCGAGGGACCAGTTCACCGGTCCAAAGGGAACGGTAAGTAAACTGCTGCCATCGGTCCTGTCGAGCACGAAAAAGTAGCCGTTCCGCGAACTCTGCAATAGCATCTTCCGCGGTTTGCCCTGAAACATCCCATCTATCAGGACGGGAGTCTCGGCAGCATCCCAGTCATGCGTGTCGTGGGGCGACGGCTGAAATGCCCAGGCCAACTTTCCTGTGTCGGGATTAAGGGCCACGATGCTGCAGGTATAGAGATCGTTTCCCGGCCGGGTTGACGCGGTCAGCACCGGCGTAGGGTTTCCGGTACCCCAATACACCAGATTGAGATCCGGGTCGTAGGTGCCGGTCATCCATGTGTTGCCGCCGGTGGTGGCTCCCGGTGTCCCCAGGGGCGGCGTGGCGTTCCATTGCCACTGCGTTTGCCCGGTCTCAGGATCGACCGACCGGATATAGCCAACCAGGTTATCGAAATCGCCGGAGGTGCCAACCAACACATGGTTGCCCACCACCAGCGGCGCCATGCTGGTCCAGTATCCCTTGGTAGCGTCCGCAACCTGAACGATCCATCGCACGCTGCCATCCTTAGCGTTGAGCGAAACCAGGTGTCCATCCGGGACCAGGAAATATAGCGAATCCTTGTACATTCCCAAGCCTCGATTGCCAATATGCAAACCGCGATTAGGCGGGTAGGTATATTGCCACAACTGCTGACCCGAGAGGGCATTGACAGCCCAGACCTTGTCTGGAACGGTAAAGTACAGCACGCCGTCGACCATCAACGGCGTGGATTTTATGTCCATGGCCTGCTTACTTTGAAAGGCCCATGCAAGCGTCAGATTGCCTACATTCTGCGGGGTAATCTGTTCCAGCTTGCTGTGACGCTGGCCGTTATATGTGCCGTGGTACTGCGGCCAGCTATCCGCCGGCGGCTCAAGAAGCATGGAGTGATCGACTCCCTGCGCCCAGACTGCAGCACCCCCAGCAAGCAAAAGAACACCTACAAGCAATTTGATTCGCATGCAAATCCTTCAGGCCAATGTAACTTTGAAAGTGACGCCAATGTCAGACAGGTTGGCTGCTGCCGGCATGCGTACCTGCAAACCTTGCTTTTCCTGCTTCCAACGAAGCTT
>DASRRN010000681.1:0-4632 GCA_035695685.1 Acidobacteriaceae bacterium
TCACGATCGTAGATCGTGCCTTCATAGGGGTGGGTGGTGAACTCAAACTCGTTGGCGCCTTCCCACAAATCGAGAAAACCGGCGCGATACTCCGGCTTGACGTAGCCGCGGCCCCCGCCTGCTTCCTCGGTGGCAGGAGCGAGATGCCACTTGCCCAGCAAGTTTGCTGTGTATCCCGCCTTGCGGAGTTCGCCGGCCAGCGTCGGCAGCGAGGGGTTGATAGGAAGGGCATTGTGCCAGACGCCCGTCTCGGTTGCATAACGACCAGTCAGCATGACAGACCGGGAGGGGGAACATACCGGCTGGTTGGTGACAGCGTGGGTAAACAGCGTGCCACGCTCTGCCATGGCATCAAGATTTGGAGTATTGGTCGAGCTATTCAGGCGGTTGGCGCCAATGAAATCCCAACGGAACTGATCGGCCAGATAGAGAATGATATTCGGCTTCTTCTTTCCCGCTGCAGGTACTACGGGGCTTTGCGCTTTGGCCGTTAGCGCTGCTGCGGCCGCGGCTGTTGTTCCCAACATGAAGTCGCGTCGATTGGTTGGCAATGCGAAACTCCCTTCTACATCTTACGGCCGTGTCCGGTTGAAGGAAAACCTTGCCATGCATCAGAAGTAATACTTCAGACTAAACTGCAGCTCGCGGGGATCGTTTGGATTGTCCCGCGTCGTGCTGATGGAGGCGAAGGTGTTGATGTTGGTGAACGTCAGATTGCCCGGTTGCCCGAAATTCGGCGTGTTCGTCAGGTTAAACACCTCGGCACGGAACTCGAAGAACGTCTCTCGCACTGCCGGAAACTGGCGGACGACCGACAGATTCAACCGCCGAAATGGTGGGCCGGTTACCTGGGTCGGGCTTCCGCCAAGGTTAGCAACCGACGCCGCGGCCGCAGTCGCCGCTGGTGGATTAGCAAAGGCAGCCGGGTTGAGAAACTGCGCCGCATCATGATGCCCGGCGTAGGCATTCTCTCCAGGCACCTTCAGGGCATTGCACCCCAGGCCTGCGGCATTGGTCGTGCTGCAGGGAATGGTGAGCGGTTGCCCATCCTGCGCGAAGAAGATCCAGTTTGTCGACCAACCGCCTAGAACCCAGGCGCCCGGGCCGGAAGTGAGAAAGTGCTTGTTCTTGCCGAAGGGGAGTTCGTAGATTCCGCTCACGTGAACAATCTGCCGCACATCGATGTCGCAAAGGCCATAATCGGCAGCGATACCGAAGCCGGGAACATAGGGCGCCCGATAGCTGCCGATGCCGTTGTCCAGCATATCGCGGGCGTCTCCCAGGCATTTGGAGTAAGTGTAATTTGCGAGCAAGCTAAACCCCTGCGAAAAGCGACGCTCTACATTCAGTTGAATGCCGTTGTAGTTGGTTGCCGCGGCTCGTGCGATGAAGGTACCGTTGGTGGCGAAACCAGGAAAGAAGGAGTTGGTGTTGGCATTGGCGGTCGGGGGCAAGATGGTGCTTACCGTATTCGACGGCTCGCCAGCCTGCAGATGCCGGGCGTTCGCTCCTACGTAAGCAATCGTAGCCACCATATTAGCCGCAAGCTGATACTGAATCTGCAGATGGTAGGCCTGCGCGTATGAAGTCTTCGCGTGATACGGCTCCCCATAGAGCCCCAGGCTGGTTTTCGACGAGGCAGCTGCATCGGCAGGCGTCAGGGGTATATTGACGAGTCCGTTTTGCAGCGCCCCGACAGAGTTATCAGGAGTGAGCGGTGTGGTGGAATTGCCGGCGTTGTAGCTGGAGCTTACCTGAAAAGGAAAATTGATGTAGTTACTTATACTCAGACCGTGGTTTTCATTCCCCTGGTAGAAAATCCCATAGCCGCCACGGGCCACCACCTTTGGAGATATCTGGTAGGCGAAGCCGAGGCGTGGGGCAAAGTTCGTCTTCTGGGCCAGGACCAGTCCGTTACCCGCTACAGGTGTAAAAACGATGCCATTCTTCGCCAGCAGCGCCTGGAAGGCGGCCGGCTCATTGGCTACTTGCGACTGTGGAATATAGAACCTTGATACGCCGTCGGAAGTCAGGCCGGTCTGGGCAGGCACCATGTTCGCAAAGCGGCCGTTGGTTTCAAGCGGCGCGCCAATAAACTCCCAACGCAGACCCAGATTCAGGGTGAGGTTGGCTGTAGTTCGCCAATCATCCTGGATATAGGCTCCGACGTACGGCCGGCCCAGATGGTAAGCAGGCGGAAAATTGGAGGCCGCAATGGTGTTGGAACCGCCAACATTGTTGATCCCGCTGGGAACGGTCGCGGCCTCAGGGTTGAGCACGAATTGTGCGCGGTCGGTCGAGGTGTCTGGACTATTAACCACCGAAGTGTAGATGCCGTTATCCGTAAAGTTGCCACGAGAGGCGGTGGGTGTGAGTGTGGGCGCGGCAATGTGTTGGTACTCGACGCCCACCCGAATCTGGTTGCGTCCGCGATCGATGGAGAGATTGCCGGTGGCCTGCAGAATGTCGCTGGCTTTGTCGCTGGGCAAGGTGCCCGCAGAGCCAAGATTGCTGAGAATGCCGAAACTAAAAAGCGGCAAACCTCCATTGGTTGGGATTTGCGGGACGCCCGGAATGCCGTACTGCTCAGGAATCCCCGTCACGTTGGCATCATTCTGCCGCCGTTCATCGGCCACACGGCTGTACCCCAACCGCGCTTCCAATACCAGCTTGGGAGAGAAGATATGTGTTTCACTGCCGGCGATATTTTGCGACTCGCTGTGCCCTGTCCCGGGGCGAGACGCCCCTCCGTCGGCAACACCCGGAAGAGGACTAGGCTGGAATTGATTGTTATAGACAAAACTGTAGCGAACAAAGGCTGAGTCTTTACCGCTGAAAATCTGGTCCAGGCGCACGTCGGTGCTATCGATGTTGGTAGTGGCCGCGGGGTTGGTCGTGTAGTTGTTGGTCAGCGCCGTCGACTGCGGTAATGGATAGAGCTTCAAGAGAGCTACGGCCGCCTGGTTGAGACGGCCTGCCGGAATTTGATTGAGCAGAGCTTCACTGGCCGGGCCAGTAAAGTTGGTGACGCCGGTTACGCTGCCTTGGTAGAAAGGATCGCGGACCTGGCCGCTGTTCGAGGCCACAATGCCGGAGACCGGATCAAGCTGCCCCGCTGTTATCGTGCGGGAGGTCGCAGGGTCGAAGACAGTTCCGCTGGGAAAAACGCGGCCAAGAGCGTCGGTCTTGGTTCCCTTCTGCAACGACACCAGATCCTGCAGATTGGTAAATCCACTCGCGTTTTCGGCTGCGGTGGGGACGGTCTCAGTATAGGTCTTTCCCTGCACAATGCGAGTTCCCTGGTAATCCACGAAGAAGAAGGTCTTGTTGCGACCGTTGTAAACATGAGGAATCAAAAGCGGACCACCGAAGGTTGCGCCAAATTGGTTTTGCCGGAACTCTGGTTTGCGCTGCGTAGGCAAAACGAAATAGTCCTTGGCATCAAAATAGTCGTTGCGCAGGAATTCCCACAGGTCTCCGTGAAACGCGTTTGAGCCTGACTTGGTGGTCAGGTTCAAGACTGCGCCGGCGGAATGGCCAAACTCGGCAGAGTAATCGTTCGTCTGCACGGTGAATTCTCGCAACGCATCGGGCGGGGGCAATACGACGAACTGCGACTGATTGACCAGGTCGGCGACCTGCACATTATCGTCCATGCCGTCGAGCAGATAGTCATTTTGCGTGCGGCGCGATCCGTTGGCGGTGAAGGATCCACTTGCCTGCAGACCACGGCTGTCATTTTGCGCGATAGTGACACCAGGAGAAAGCTGGGCCAGAAAAACCGCATTGCGGCCGTTGAGAGGCAGCTTGTCGATCGCTCGTTCCCCCACCAGCTGTTGCAGAGATGAACTCTGTGTTTCCAGAATCGGTCCGCTTGAGTTCACCTGCACATTTTGTGAAATCGATCCAACCTCGAGTTTCGGATCGATCTCAAGGCGGGCCTGAATCGTGACCTGGATATGATCTTGCACTGTCGTCTTGAAGCCTTGCTTCTCCGCGGTCAGCGTGTAGGCACCTAGCTTGAGCGGGCTAATGATGTAGCTGCCATCGGGCCCGGTCTCCGTTACCCGTTTACGGCCCGTCGTCTCTTCCGTCACGGTCACGGTGACATCCGGAACATTGGCACCGGCGGAGTCCTGCACGGTACCGACGATCGCTCCGGTGTCTACTTGGGCGAACGATGCGGCATCTGCCAGTGCCAGAGCTACCAGGAGCATGGCCGAGAGGCCATACTGTCTGCCCCGCTTGTAAGTGAGACTGGTGTCCTGGCTTAGCCGATGATGGTGCGCGGACTGTTTTGTCGGGGGGAATTCCATTGCCGTATAACCTCCTTTGAAGATCAGCTGTGTTGTTCTTGTCCTGCTGCGAGAAATACTGGCAGCCATACTTTCCGTACCACCGCCGAGCAAACTAGTTTGTCGTTGTCGTTTGTCGTTATCCTGGGCGGCCGACAATTCCAAGGCCAACATTAGAGACCGCCGAAACGAATCACGCAAGGATGGATGGATCTCGGAAGCCGCAACGAAGACTTAATGGAGTATCGTTCGTACGACGCTATTTGGCGCAACAACAACAGAAGCCAGGGCGGCTTCCGCAAATATAGGCCGTGTTGTCATTCCGCAGGAGCATGAG
>DASRRN010000682.1:0-9728 GCA_035695685.1 Acidobacteriaceae bacterium
CCAGGCGGAGATCTTCCGCGCCATTCGTGACTGCGGCGCCCAGCGCGTAGTGGACCTTTGCTCCGGTGGCGGGGGCCCGTGGTTGAGCGCCGGGTGGCGTGCTGCGTTGGTTCAGCATGCGCCGCTCACCGTAATTCTGACCGATAAGTTTCCCAGCGACGTGCTGTCCGCCCGGCTGGGCAAGGATTCCGCCCTTAGCAGCGTGGAGTTTTCCGTGGATGCCGCTCAGGTGCCGGAAGGGCTCAGGGGTTTTCGCACTATCTTTTCCTCCTTTCATCATTTCCCCGACACTATTGCACGTGAGGTACTGGGAGACGCGGTGCGCTGTGGGGATGGCTTCGCGATGGCTGAGGTGACATCGCGGACCCTGCGTGCGTTCGCGACCATTTTGCTGATGCCGGTCTTTGCCTGGGTACTTACACCGCGCATGCGGCCATTCCGCTGGTCGAGATTGTTGCTGACTTACCTGGTTCCCCTGATCCCGCTCGTAGTTTTGTGGGATGGCCTGGTTTCCTGCTGCCGCACCCGGACGCCGCAGGAACTGCGGGAGCTGATCAGCGGGTTTCCGCAGTATGAGTGGATGGCAGGCTACGCCCCAGGTGGTTGGCTCGCTCCGGTTTATCTGATCGGCCGGCCAAAACGGGTTTAGGGCAAGCCATTCCAGTCAGAGCGTTCGCGGCACTGCAAACGTTTGTCATTTTCAGGTGTGGGCTTCGGTGGTTGAAAAGCTCCGAACGGCATAGGCAAGACAAGCATCCTCGGGGTCCCTTCGACTCCGCGCCATCAAGCGCGGTGTCCCGCGATAAATCTGTGAAGCGCTCCGCTCAGGATGACGATTTTGTGGGAGTTTTGAAGAAAAATATTCCAAACAAGTTAGCGCTTACGGACCGACGTCCTGGGCTACTAGCAGGCGACCCTGCGGGATTGAGTTTGTAGATGCGGTTCTCACGCAGACTCTGAAGCCGGGTCCGAATGGACTCCGGAATATTAGAGCAAATCGAACTCTGATGGACGACTCGCCGCGGGTTGTGAGCGCTATGAACAAGATGTGTTCCCATCGTTGGAACGCGAGCAACGTAATGAGCTTTGCGGATATCTCTCTATACACGCGTTGCTTCTCTCCCTGGGGCCATTTATTAGTAAATGATTTTCAGGAGTAACCTCCGTGGGCAACGACATGACCAGCGCCCGCAAATTAGGTGAGCAGGTGAGCACGGGCGCCGACCCCGGGGGTCGCGAACCGCCCCGCAGCTTGCACCAGCAGGTTTGGAGTTATGTTTCGCGCTCGCCGCTCAAGTCTCTGTGGAACCTAGAAGGAGTGCCGGCAAGGGTTGTCGCGAAGAATACATGGAACGCGATGTTTGCCGATAACCTTTTGGGCCGCTCTGCCGAGCTCGGCTTTTATTTTCTGTTTGCCCTGTTTCCGACTTTGTTTGCTGCCTGCTCGGTACTTGGTCTTGCGGCTCGCTCAGCCTTTCACATTTACGAGAATTTGCTGCAGTATCTCTCCATAGTGGCTCCTCCCGCCGCCTTGGGAACCGTTCTCGAAGCATTCAATCAGACGACTGCCGCTGCGAGCAGCGGCAAGTTGACGTTCGGCCTGGTGGCGGCCTTGTGGTCTGCTTCTGTGGGGTTCGTCGCCATTCAGGAGAGCCTTAATGTGGTCTACCGGGTAAAGGAAAGCCGGCCATATTGGAGAGCACGGTTATCGGCGATCGGCATTACGTTTATTCTCGCGATTGTGGTAACCCTTATGCTTGCTTCGCTGCTGGCGGCGGACTTTTTTGCCCGGCTCGTACACCGTCACATCTATCATCGGTTTTTGGCTGTACTGGCTGCAGGCTCGCTGAGGACCATTGGGTGGTTGGCAGCAATGGTGTTCCTTTCGCTTCTCTTTGCACTTATCTATTACTTTGGGCCGGACGTGAAGGTTAGTCAATGGCGCTGGCTTACTCCCGGGTCTGCCCTAGGCATTGTGGGCTGGATTGTGGCTTCACTTGGCCTTCGCATGTACGTCCACTACTTCAATAACTATTCGGCTACCTACGGTTCGCTGGGCACAGTCATCATTCTGCTCACCTGGTTTTATCTGAGCGGTCTCATGCTGCTGCTTGGCGGTGAGATCAACAGCGAAATAGAGGCAGCAGTCCAGGAAAAGAAACTGGCCGCAGGGGGCGCGCTAAAACCCGAGATCGTCACTCCATCGACGGTCACAACTCCTTCGGATTCCTGAATTGAACCCAGTACCTTTTTGATACAGCCAATCCCGTGATTGCGCATCAAACGTCGCCCGCCATTCCTGCATCTGATTGGGGAGATGGCGTGGATTGAGTTGTTTGCGAGACATTTACGAAAGACGGCTCAATCCAAGCTTGGGAGAATACGAATAAGCCTTTGGCTCGCGAGCCTGCTCGCCTTATGTACCGGGTTAGCGGCGCAGGATACGCAGCAACCCGCCCAACTTCCCAAGACAGCTCCCGCGAGCCAGGTCATCTTGTCTTCGTATGAAGGCCAGAATGTGACTGCGGTGGAGATTGCCGGCCGGCCGGATCTGGATACCAGCAAGTTGCTGCCGCTTATGCAGCAGCATGCCGGGGAGCCCTTCTCGAAACAGAAAACAGATCAAAGCATTGCCACCTTGAAGAGCGTCGGCAAGTTTAAAGAAGTGCAGCTGCAAATCGAGCCCGAAGCCAACGGGGTTCGCGTGCTGCTGATCGTGGAGCCGGCGGTCTGGTTTGGCGTCTTCGAGTTTCCTGGCGCGGAGAGGTTCAACTATTCCAGACTGGTGCAAGTCGCGAATTATCCTCCGCAGGCGCCGTTCAACGCCGGGGACGTGCAAAAGGACAGCGACGCTCTGCTGAAGTTCTTTGAACAGCAAGGATATTTCGAAGCCGAGGTGCGTCCCCAGGTAAACCTGGACACTGCTCACAATTTAGCCAATGTGCGCTTTATGGTAAGCCTAAACCGACGCGCCAAATTCGGCACCGTGGCCATTGCGGATACCACACCGAAAGAGGCTGCCAGTATGAGCAAGAGCCTGCAGGGCCTGAACGCGCGGGTGAGAGGAGCGGCGATCCGGCCGGGAAAGAACTATCGCCGCGCGACGCTGAACAATGCCCAGCGATTTCTGCAAAAGCGCTTGGAGAAGCAAAGCAAGCTGGCCGCGCAGGTGAAACTTGCCGGCGCGAACTACAGTGCGGAAACCAATCGCGCGGATATCCACTTTGATGTTAAGCCCGGTCCAACCATTCACGTGCAGGTAAAGGGAGCACACCTTTGGAGTTGGACCCGCAAGCGCCTGCTCCCTGTGTATCAGGGAGTAGGCGTCGATCCGGAGTTAGTGCAGGAGGGGCGCCAGGCGCTGATTTCTTACTTTCAGGGCAAGGGTTTCTTCGACGTCAGCGTCGACTCTCAGTTCCACAAGCAGGACTCGGTGGACACCATTGTGTATCTCATCACCAAAGGTAAGAAGCACAAGGTCACCGGCGTGAGTGTGGCCGGCAACAGCCAGCTCAAGACGCCGGACCTGATGGCCCTGGTCACGGTTAAAAAGTCACACCTGTTTTCCCCGGGTAAGTACAGCGAGCAACTGGTGCGGGCGAGCGCAAAAAATCTCACCGCGCTTTACCAATCCGAGGGGTTCAGCAGTGTGCAGGTCACTACCGCAGTGAGCCACAAGGAGGGCAACCTGACCGTGGCCTTCCATGTGGTCGAGGGGCCGCGAGACATTGTGAGCTCTCTCCAGATCGAGGGCGCTGACACTTTTCCGGAAGCGAAGTTCGCACCCGGCGGGCTGAAGCTGGCAGCGGGCAAGCCTTATTCGCAAAAATTCGTTGAGGCAGACCGTGCCAGTATCGTTGCACATTATCTTCAGGCTGGCTACTTGACCTCCAACTTCCGCGAGACCGCGACCGTGGCATCGAAGAGCGACCCCCACCACATTAATGTGGTGTATCACATCTACGAGGGCCCCCAGGTCCATACCCAGGACGTGGTCACCCTGGGACGGGTGCGAACCCAGCAGCGGCTCATCGACCGGGATGTAGCAACGATTGTTCCCAATCAACCGCTGACGGAGACGCAGTTGCTCACCGCGGAAAGCCGGCTCTACGACCACACCGGAGTCTTTGATTGGGCAGAAGTGGATCCCAGGCGCCAGATCACCACCCAGACGAAAGAGGATGTCCTGGTCAAAGTGCACGAGGCCAAGAGGAACACGATGACCTACGGAGTCGGTTTCGAAATAATCAACCGGGGTGGCAGCATTCCCAGTGGTACCGTTGCGCTTCCTGGTCTTCCACCGGTCGGCTTGCCTTCGAATTTCACGGTGAGTCAAACTACCTACTACGGGCCGCGAGGGTCGTTTCAATATACGCGCAACAATGTGCGGGGCAAGGGGGAATCGCTGTCAGCGACGGCGTTTGCCGGCCGCCTGGATCAGCGGGTTGCCGGCTACTACATCGATCCCAATTTTCGCTGGTCATCATGGGGTGCGACGACGTCTATTTTTACTGAACACAATGAAGAAAATCCGATTTACTCCTCACAGATTGAAAACGGCAGCTTTCAGCTGCAGAAGTTTCTGGATCGGGAAAAGCACGATATCTTCTTCATGCGTTATAGCTTCAGTCAAACGGATTTAACGCGGATAGAGATTCCAGATCTGGTATTGCCGCAGGACCAGCACGTGCGGCTCTCGACCATCGCGGGTAACTTTACCCGTGACACGCGTGACAATCCACTGGACGCTCACAAGGGAATGCTGCAGTCGGTCGAACTGGACTTTAATGCGACCAAGCTGGGCTCCAGCGTGAATTTCGCCAAGTTGATTGAGCAGACGGCATACTATCGGCCGGTCTTTCACAATATTGTGTGGGCCAACAGCATTCGCATCGGCTTAGCTCAGCCCTTCGCCAGCAGCCGCGTGCCCCTGAGCGAAGCCTTCTTCACCGGGGGTGGTAATACCTTGCGCGGCTTTCCGCTCGATGGCGCGGGCCCCCAACGGCAGGTGCAGGTTTGCAGTTCTGGATCTTCGACGGACTGCACTTTCATCCAGGTACCGAGCGGAGGAAACGAGCAGTTGATTCTTAACTCCGAGGCGCGCATTCCGGTGCCCATCAAGAAGGGTTTGGGATTGGTTGTTTTCTACGACGGCGGCAACGTTTTTCCCACGGTCGGCTTTCATGACTTTACGTCGCTGTATACCAATAGTGTGGGGCTGGGCCTGCGCTATGCAACACCGGTGGGCCCGGTGCGTATCGATCTCGGACACAACCTTAACCCTGTCCCGGGCGTTAAATCGACCCAGTACTTCGTGAGCATTGGCCAGGCATTTTGACGGAGGTCGACTTGAGTACGGCATTGTCTGATCACAAGCGGCTGTGGAAGGTGGGAGCCTGGGTCTTCGGTGGCGTGGCGGCGCTCCTGTTGGTGGCGGTCATTGCCGTCACGGTAGTGCTGCATAGCGCTCGCTTTCACAATTATGTTCTCCGTACGGTTCAGCAGAAAGCCAGTAAGAGCATCGGCACCCAGGTGCAGTTAGAGAATTTCGCACTTCATCTTTCGAACCTCAGCCTGGATGTTTACGGTTTGACGGTACATGGAGCTGGTCCTTATCCGAATCCGCCGCTGCTCCAGGTGGCGCACGCCGAGGTGGGGGTTCGTATCGTCTCGGTGCTTCATAAGAAGTGGTATCTGGACAGCTTCGTTGTCGACAAGCCGGTAGTGAAGGTGTTTACCGATGCCCATGGCGTGACGAACATCCCGGTCATCAAGAGCAGTGGCTCAAGCAACAGCAACACCAGCGTGTTCGATTTGGGCATTCGTCATGCGGTGCTTGATGAAGGGGCGGTCTACTATAACAATCGCCAGAGCGTGCTCTCTGCGGACTTGCATAACGTCGATTTTCGCGCCGGCTTCAACAGCCTGCTGCAGAAGTATTCAGGGAAACTCAGTTATTCGGATGGCCATCTCCAGGCAAGTGGATTCAAGACCATTCCCCATAACCTGGATGCGGAGTTCGATGCGACGCCCACGACCTTCCACTTAACCAACGCAAAGTTGACCAGTGATACGTCGCAGCTGGTGTTGACGGCGACAGTGCAGGACTATAGCCACCCCCAGGTACAGGCGCAGTATGGTGCCACGTTGGACGGCAGCCAGTTTCGCAGAATTCTGCAGAACCCGTCGGTGCCAGTGGGGACGATTCGTTTGAGTGGTTCGGTCAAGTATCGGCAGACCGCCAATCGCTCCTTTCTCGACACCGTTCTGGTGAGCGGAGATCTAAGCAGTGCGCAGCTTGAAGTACAAACGCCTACGCTACGCTCGCAGATCAGAAACATTGCTGCACACTACTCGCTCGAGAATGGCGATGCCACGCTCAAGGATTTCCGCGCCAGCCTTCTGGGCGGTGAGCTTACCGGCGCCGGCAAAATGAGCAACATTGGTGGTAATGCACGCTCCAAGGTCAATGCCGAGGTGCATGGTATCGAGCTCGCAGAAATGAACCGGTCTTTGAAATCTTCAGCGAAATCCTCTGCGCTGCCCAAAGGGGTTTCCTTAGCGGGCGTGCTGAATGCCCAGGCAACCGCCGCCTGGGGGAAGACGTTCGACGATGTGGTGGCGCACGCGGACGCCGCGGTGCAAGGCAAGGTATTCGGCAATGCGCAGGTCATCCCGGTGGAGAGCGCAATTCATGGCACGTATACGGGCGGCAACCAGGAACTCGCTCTGAAGCAGAGCTTTCTGCGGACATCACAAAGCACCTTAACCATGAATGGCGTGGTGAGCCAGCGGTCGAGGCTGGATGTGAACTTTCAATCCAACAATATGAGCGAGTTGGAAGCGGTGGCAGACCTGTTTCGCACCCCTGCTCCGGGGCAGCCGATTCAGCCGCTTGGGCTCGCCGGAACGGCGCTGTTTCAAGGGACGGTTCGCGGGTCAACCAGCGCGCCCCACTTGACGGGACAGTTGACCGCATCTGATTTCAAGTTCAACGGAACTGCATGGCGAGTGCTAAGAACCAACGTTGATGTGAGCCCTTCCATGGCTAGCCTGGAGCATGCAGACCTGGAGCCGGCCGCTCACGGAAAAATCACCTTCGACGCGAGCGCCGGCCTGCACAAGTGGTCCTTCAGCGAAACAAGCCCATTGCAAGTGGATCTCGATGCCACGCAATTAGACGTTCAGGATCTGGTGAAGCTTTCCGGGCAACAGGTGCCGGTTACGGGAACTCTGAACGCGAACCTGAAAGTGCATGGGACTGAACTGAGCCCCGTCGGACAAGGGAACGTCTCGGTGACTCACATGACTGCTTACGAGCAGCCGGTCACCTCTGCGACGTTGACGTTTGCCGGTGCGGGAGACGAAGTGCACGGCGATCTTGGCGTCCAGCTCCCAGCAGGCGACGTGCAGAGCAAGGTGAGCCTTCACCCGCGGCAGAAGAGTTACAACGCGCAGCTGACGGCCTCGGGCATTCGTCTCGAACAACTGCAGGCGCTCAAAGCGCAGAAGATCGACGCCAGGGGAGTGGTGAGCGTGAGCGCGCAGGGAGCGGGAACGTTCGACAATCCGCAACTCGATGCGACGCTGCAGATACCGCAAATTGATATTCAAAACCAGAAAATCGCCGACGTAAATTTGCAGATGAATGTAGTCAACCACCTGGCAACGGCCAACCTGACTTCCTCCGCGGTGGGTACTGCCATCCGGGCTAACGCGAAGGTGCAATTAACCGGCGAGTACCCCGCGGACGCCACGCTCGATACCCAGGCGATTCCGCTGCAGCCCATCTTTGCTATCTATGCTCCCGAGCAGGCGGCGGAGTTGAGCGGACAGACCGAGGTACACGCTACGCTCCACGGGCCACTCAAGAATACAAAGCTGTTGGAGGCGCACGTCACGGTTCCGACGCTGAAGCTGGCTTACGACAACACCATCCAGTTGGCAGAGACTGCGCCGATCCGCGTGGACTACAAAGACACGGTGTTTACGCTGCAGCGGTCGGGGCTTAAGGGCACGGATACAGATCTGCAGTTTCAGGGATCGATGTCCACCACCAATGGCGCGCCTATGTCGCTGTTGCTTTTGGGCACGGTGGACCTGCGCCTGGCCCAGGCGTTCGAACCAGATATCCGAAGCTCAGGGCAGTTAAAGTTCAATATCAATTCGACCGGTGCGACCAACAGCCCCGACCTGGGCGGCCAGGTAGAAATCGTAGACGCCAACTTTGCCAGTGGCGATTTGCCAGTCGGCTTGCAACACGGGAATGGTGTGTTGACGCTGACCAAAGACCGGCTCAATATCACAAGATTTGAAGGCGCCGTCGGAGGCGGGACGGTGACCGCCCAGGGCGGCGTTGCTTATCGGCCCGGAGTCCAGTTTGATCTTGGGTTAGCGGCCAAGGGGGTGCGCGTGCTCTATCCCCAGGGTGTGCGCGAAAGCGTGAACGCTAATCTGCGGCTGGCGGGGACGACGGACAATGCGGTGTTGGGAGGGCAGGTGAATCTCTCCGACCTTTCGTTTACTCCCGCCTTCGATCTGAACAGCTTCATTGACCAGTTCTCGGGCGGTGTTTCCGCACCGCCAACGCCGGGGCTGGCGCAGAACATCCAATTGAACCTGGGCGTGAGTTCGGAAAACAATATCAACCTGGTGAGCCGCACGCTCAGCATCAACGGCTCGGCGAATCTGCGGATACGGGGCACGGCCGCAGAGCCGGTGATCCTGGGCCGGGTAAACCTCAGTGGCGGTGACATTATTCTCAATGGCGATCGATTTGTCCTCAACGGGGGGACTATCGAATTTGTCAATCCTTCGGAGACGCAGCCGGTGGTGAATCTCGCCCTGAATACCACCATCCAGCAATACAACATCTTCATGCGGTTTAATGGTCCGGTCGACCAGCTGCGGACCAATTACTCTTCGGATCCATCGCTGCCGGCGGCGGACATCATCAACCTGCTGGCATTTGGTTCTACCACGGAAGCGAGCGCCGCCAATCCCTCGACTCCGGCAAACCAGGCAGCAGAGTCGCTGGTAGCGTCCCAGGTGAGCAGCCAGGTGACCAGCAGGGTCTCGAAGGTTGCAGGGATCTCGCAGTTATCCATCAATCCGGTACTTGCGGGTGGCACCAGCCAGGGGCCTCCCGGCGCGAACATTACCATCCAGCAGCGGGTTACGGGGAATCTGTTCGTGACTTTCTCGAGTAATGTGGCGTCGACCCAGAACCAGACGATCCAGGGGCAATATCAAATCTCGCCGCGGGTTGCGGTCAGCGCCACGCGGGATCAGAATGGTGGCTTCGGGTTCGATACGCTGATCAAGAAGACCTGGTAGCCCCCCTTGGTTTTCTTGCTCCCGGTTTTCTTAGGGGTTCCGATAGCTCATTGTCCTCCACTATCACGACCGGAGCGAAGCGAGACACTTTGTTTTGAAGGTGAGGATGGAGGCCCGTTAGCCTTGGTTGCAGGTGGAGTGAAACTGCAGATCCCTCCGCTACGCTTCGCTCCGGTCGGAGGTTGTGACTTTTCTGATTTCTCCCATTGTTTTGGTGGCCGGAAAGCTGTGAAGAGCATCGGCCAAGGAGCATCCTCGGGGTCCTTCGACTACGCGCTGTAAACCCTCTGTTAGGCGATAGATCCGCGAGGCGCTTCGCTCAGGATGACGGTCTTGTGGGAGTTTTGAAAAACATTCCGGTTGGGTGTGCCAAAAATAAGAAAAATCAAAAA
>DASRRN010000683.1:0-6802 GCA_035695685.1 Acidobacteriaceae bacterium
AGTCCCCTCAAGAAAAGCGTCATCCTGAGCGAAGCGCCTCGCATCTATCGCATAACAGAGGGTGTTATGGCGCGGAGTCGAAGGACCCCAGCGATGCCTGTTGGCAGATGCTCTTCGGGGCTTTCCGGCCACAGACTACAGGGAAATTAAAAAACTCACAGCCTCCGGGATCACAAAGGAAAGGGCGATGGTTCTATAGAGAGTGGTTGCTGGACCGAGGCCGGAAAGCTCCGAAGAGCATCTGCCAACAGGCATCGCCGGGGTCCTTCGACTCCGCGCCATAGGCTCTCCTTCATGCGATAGATCCGCGAGACGCTTCGCTCAGGATGACGGCTTTGAGGAGGGGTCGAAAAACATCTGGTTAGGTGTGCAAAAAGACGAGGATCGAAAAAGTCACAACCTCCGAGCGTAGTTGAGGGATCTGCAGTTCCGCGGACCTTCCCTGGAAATGCTTTTCGACCGAGCTAGAGATCAGCCCCGAAGGGGCGGCTGAGATTAGCCCAGGACGCAAGTCCTGGGTAATCCAGGAAATTACGACCAGTCCCGAAGGGACGACTGAAGGCAGGTCTACCCAGGACTTGCGTCCTGGGCTAATTTCAGGCCGTCCCTTCGGGACTCCAAGCAATTCGAGCGAACGAGTGTAATCCTAGGCGGGGCATGCCTCCACGGCTGCCGCCTCGCTGTCATACACCTTGAACAGGGTGAGAATGCCGACCATCTTGAAAGTCTTGGCCGCGAATGGGGAAGGACTGACCAGCTTGGCGTCTCCTCCCACCTTCTTGGCCTGGCGCAGGGCATCAACGATCGCACCGATCCCGCTGGAATCGATGTAGGGCATCGCCGAAAGATCCAGCAGCAGGTGAATGTGTCCGCTGCTGAGCGCGCCCTCGACCGCCTCATCAAGCTGCTTGACACCTTCTCCATACTTGAGCGGGCCCTTCAGCTTCAGGCAACAAATGCTTCCGCTCTGTCGAATATCGAGATCCACGTCGTCCTCTCCCAGCCCACGAATTTTCTTTACACCCAAAATACTGCTTGCTAGTCTCCGACCAGATTAACAATCAACCTATCCTGCCCCATACGTCAAGCAGACCAACGTGAACATTCAAACCGGCATCTGGCTGAACAGTCAACACTTCTCGGATCTCGCGCAGTCACTACTGGCGTCGCCCGAGATTGCGGCCCGCGCCGCGTTGCTGGCCGATGCCATGCGCCAAATGCTTCCTGGCAGCGCTTGCGTCCTCTACGGGCTGCGCGGGGCTTCCTGGATTGCCCTCGGCGTATCTGACGAGATTTCGGTGGTGGAGCCTGCGATTGCGGCCGATGCGCCGCTCTTCGCTCCCCTGCTGCGGTCGCCCGTCCCAGTGGTGTATTCCGCCAGCCAGTTGGCCCGTGAAGACTACGCCCACATCCACATCCTGCGCACCATCCGGTCCATTGGATACCTTCCCCTGCTGCGGGCAGGGCAGTTGGTGGGCGTCTTCGAGATCGCCAGTTTCACCGACCCACTTACGGAGATTGCTTTGCAGCCGGTCGACGGACTTGCCGACCTGGCCGTGATTGCCCTCGAGTCGGCAGAGCAGTACGAAGAGCAGCGGCAGAATCTGCTCGACTCTATCCACCGCTTGACCCAGCTCTATGACCTGGAAAAATCACTCAACGCGACGCTGGAGTTCGAGCCTTTGCTGGAACTGATTCCGGTCAAGGTAGCGGCGATGCTGCCTTGCCAGGCCGTTCATCTTTGGATGTTCGATGGCGGCCGGCTGCGCCTGGTCTCTACCTGGGGAGAGGACGCAACCGCCGAAGTGGGCACTATGGAGGACGCAGGTGAAGGTTACGTCGGGGACATGGCGGAGGAAGGCGTGCCGCTGTTGATCAACGACCCTGAAGACCCTCGCTTGTCCACCCGCAACGAGCGTGCCGGCGAAGGCCCGCCCATCACCAATGCGCTCCTGGTGCCGCTCATCGAGCACGAACAGTCGGGTGGGGGGGAAAGCGAGCTGGGCGTCTTAGAGGCGGTCAACAAAGTGGGCGGATCTTCCTTTAGTGAGGATGACCTGTTCTTCATGAACAGCATGTCGGAGACAGTCTCGAGTGCGCTCAAAAATGCCAGCCTGATGTTCGCCGAGCGCAAACTGGAGATCCTGGAAGCCCTGGTTAAAGTGAGTTCCGAGATCACCTCCACGCTCAGGCTCGAACGCTTATTGCAGATTATCGTCAACAGTCCCCAATCTGTGCTCCCTTTCGAACGCTGTTCGATTGCACTCGATAATCGCGGCCGGTTGCAGTTGAAAGCGGTCTCAGGGATGGCCAACATTCCTGCTGGGGAGTTCCAGGTTGAGCGCTTGCGCGAACTACTGCAATGGCTCTCTAGCTATGACCGCCAGCTGTTGATCCGCCAGCACGAGGAGGAGCCCGAAACGGATGAGCCGCGAGTGCGCGCCTCCATCGGCAAGCACTTCGAAGCCAGCGGGTACCGCGCTCTCTTTGCGCTCCCTCTCTCCGATGACCAGGGACGTGTGGGCCTGTTGCTCTATGAAAGCAGCGACCCCGATTTTCTGGAGCAGGCGCATATCGAGATGATCAAGGTACTGGCTGGGCAGACGACAGTGGCGATTCGCAACGCGTTGCTGTACCGGGAAGTGCCGCTCATCAGCCTGCTGGAACCGCTGGTGCAGAAGAAACAAGCCTTTCTGCGCAGTGAACGAAAGCGGCAAGGGGTGATCCTGGGCAGTTTAGCGGCGGCGATCCTGTTGCTCATCTTTTGTCCACTACCGCTGCGCATCAGCGGCACTGCCGTGGTGGCCCCGCAATCCTTGGTCACGCTGGCAGCGCCGGTTGAAGGAACCATCGCTAACGTGTACGCCCGGGAGGGCCAGCACGTGACCCGCGGCGAGGTCCTGGGAACGATGGATGACTGGTCTTGGCGTAATCAGCTGACCGCTGCCCAAGCGAAATACGAAGCGGCCCTGATGGCCATGCAAGGCCATCTTGCCAGGCACTCCGCCCAGGCCGGGGAAGACCGGACACAAGCCGACTACTTGCATGCGGAAATGGAGCGCACACGGTTACGTATTGCAAACGCCGAGCTTCGCTCGCCCATCGACGGCGTGGTGATGACACCAGATCTGCAGAATGCTGTGGGCGAACACCTCGACGCCGGCACGGCCTTCGCCCAGGTGCTCAACCTGGCGAGCGCGAGAATCAACATTGCCGTGGATCAGCAAGACGTCCACCTGGTAAAGGCCGGACAGACTGTCGCGGTTAAACTTGATAGCTTTCCTGCGCAGACGCTACACGGCCAGGTCTTCAGCATTAGCCCGGAAGCGCAGCCCAACGGGGACGGCCGGGTCTTTTACGCTCATGTGCTGCTACGGAATGGAAACGCGGAAATGCGCGCCGGCATGGATGGGCGGGCAAAGATTTTTGCCGGTTTCCGGCCCGCGGGATTCGTTTTGCTGCGCTCCCCTGCGTTATGGCTATGGGAAAAGGTATGGGATTGGATCGGGTGGTGACCTTTATGCCGTGCAAACACTGGATGAGTCACCGTAATGCTTGCACATTTGTACTAGGCACAGCCTTGTGCTGTCTTGCCGGCTGTAATCAGGAACCCACGGGTTCCGGGCCGGTGCTGGCGTCGTCGCCCGCGGCCCCGGCGGCCGAACCGCCTTCCAGTCCAGTCGCCCCGGCCCCCGCAACGGGCGAAGGGCGCGCCTTTAGCACCGTCGGGCCCTTGATCGTGGAACAACAAGCCGATGTGGTGACCGAACGCGACGGGCGCGTCACCGTGGTTAAGGTTGAGATTGGCGATCACGTCCGGCGGGGAGAGGTGTTGGCTTTGTTGGATGATCGCGCGCTGCAGGCGGCGTGTGCGGAAAAGGCGGCCAAGATCGATTCCCTGCGAGCTCAGATACAAACCTGGGAAGCCGAGCAAAAGAGCAATGAGGCCGATCTGCGCCGGGCCGATGCCATGCGGGCGGAGAAGATACTCGATGATGAGGATTGGGAGCATGTGCAATACAAGCTCGCTGAAACCAAAACCCAGGTAGCCCGTTACAAGGCAGAGGAAGCAGCCGCCGAGGCGGAGTTGCGCTCCGCAGATGTAGAGCTGGGTCAATCGCACATCACGGCCCCGTTCGATGGGGTCGTAGGCCGCCGTTCGGTGCATGAGGCGCAGGAAGTCAAAAAGGGTGATGCCCTGTTCTGGATCACGGCGCAGGCGCCTCTGCGCATCATTTTTACCGTGCCCGAGTCCGCTATGGCATTCTTTCCCCGGGGGGCAAAGCTGGAGCTCACCACCACGGACTATCCCCGCCTCAAGCAACCGGCAAGCGTCTACCGCGTCAGCCCGGTGGTCGATCCGGCCAGCGGTAGTATCGAGGTCATCGGCAGCCTGGAAAAGCCGTCACCTTTGTTGAAGCCGGGCATGTCCATGCAGGTGAAGCTGAGCGCGCGATGAACCTGAGCGAGGCACTCGACGCAGCTCTTCCCGATATTCCTCGCAACCGGCTCTCGCGCAAGAACCCGCCGCGCATCGACCCCGACCTGATCATTCGCGAAGATGTAGTCGACGGCGAAACGATCGTCGCAGTCTATCAGCGGAGCAGCGCCAACCTGCTACGTCTGAAACCAACTCAGTGGCAACTCGCTCGCCTGTTCGATGGAGTCCGTACCTACGAGGAAATTGCGGCCGCATTCGAAGCCGAGATGGGCATCCCCTTGTCTGCGGAGGAGGTCCGGACTTTCGCCGAAAATATGGACGAGGGCGGCTTCTGGTACAAGAACCCGCAGGAGAAAAACATCGCCATGAATGAGAAGCTGGCGGCGCAGCGTAGCCGTCGCGTGCAAAGCGGCTCAAGCTTCAATGTGGCGCACATCCAGTTCTCGGCGTGGGACCCCGACCGGTACCTCACCCGGCTTGACCAAAAATTCGGGAAATACGTCTTCAACCGCTGGATGGTCCTGGTTGCGGTGCTCCTGTTTGTCTTGGAAGCCGTTGTCTTCATCGTCAAATGGAATGTGATCGGCCCGGACATACCTGTCTACTATGACTTCAGCAGGAAGACCTTTTCGGATTTGGTGGAGTTTTGGTGGATGCTTATGGTGATCGGTTTTCTTCACGAGAGCTCGCATGGACTCACCTGCAAGCACTACGGGGGCGAAGTCCACAGCATGGGTCTGATGTTTCTTTATCTGACACCCGCTTTTTATGTGGACGTCACAGAATCCTGGGTCTCTGCCAGCCGGCTGCAGCGCCTGGCCACGATCATCGCCGGAATATGGGTTGAAATGATGCTGTGCGGTGTGGCCGTCATCCTATGGACTAACACCCAACCGGGCGAATGGATCCACGATTTCTGCTACAAGCTCATTCTGCTGACCGGGATTGCCGTGGTCGTCATCAATCTCAACCCCCTCATCAAGCTTGATGGCTACTACTTTTTCACCGAATGGGTCCGCGTCCCCGACCTCAAAGAGCGGTCCACGTCGTTTCTCATCGGCTGGATTCAGCGCCACATATTTCGCCTCGACGTCGAAGTACCTGTGGTCTCCCGCCGGCGGGTACCGCTATTCGTGCTCTATGCCCTGGTTTCCGGCGCTTACAGCTACATGCTGCTATATTTTGTCATCCGCTTCAGCTACAACCTTTTCTTCCACTGGTTCGCCGAGCTTGCCCTGATACCCGCGGCATTGCTGGCGTTTGTCATCTTTCGCTCCAGGCTGCGGGGGCTCAAAAACTTCGTTTTGGGCTTCTACCGCACCAAGTCGGCCGAGGGTGTCTTCCGCCTCACCCCTCTGCGCGGGGTGCTGGGGGTCGTCTTACTGGCCCTTCTGTTTGTGCCGATCATGCGCGATCGCTTGAACGCCTACTTCGTCATTGAGCCTCGGGACACCTACCAGGTGCATGCCCGGGTTCCTGGAAGGGTTCTGGCGGTCTATGTGAAAGAAGGCGACGTAGTGCACAAGGGGCAAGTGCTGGCAAGACTGCAGAGTCTGAATACCGCCAGTGCCAGCGAAGAGGCAGCGGAACAGGTGGCCACCTCGCAAGCCCAGGTCTTCACCGCGGAGTTGCAGCATTCCGGCCTGGGAGAGGCGCTGGCTGCGCAGCAGGCCGCGCAGCGCAACAGCGACACAGCGCGCGAGGAGGGCGCACAGCTCGCCGTAGCAGCCCCCGGCGATGGGCTCGTGGCTACCAATGATCCAGAGAGCCTGCTCAACCGGGATGTGACCACGGGGGAGCCTCTGCTAACGATTGCCGATCCGTCGCAGTTGGTGGCAAGGCTCTATGTGCCGGTCTCGGAGATGGATCGCATTCGGGTTGGGGATCCCGTCTCCTTGCAGTTCTCATCGCAGTTCACCAAAATCCGCGGGCGCTTGCCCACAATGGAGGGGTCTGCCCTTCCTTTGCCGCCTGGCCTGCTGGCGGCCCAGGAATACAAGGGCATAGCGGTACCCACCTTTTACACCACGCGGATGCCCGTCAAGGAGACCGGCTCGGCGATTCAGCCCGGCATGAGCGGACCGGCCAAAATCTTCGGCAGGCGCCGAAGCCTCGCGGCCCGGATCGTGACTATTTTCGCCAACCTGTTGCGCACGCACTTCTGGTAAAAGCCGAACAGCATGGCGTCCGGCAACAATCCTTACCAGCCCATCTTCATAGCGGAAACGACCTTGGTAGCCGCAGGCTTGCTGGTGTCCACCTTCTTCACGGACTTGCTCTTAGTTGGGGCGGCGGTCTTCTTGCTGACGAGAGATTTCTTTCCCATAGCCATCGTGATTTCTCCGGTTTGTTTGATGTGAA
>DASRRN010000684.1:0-4331 GCA_035695685.1 Acidobacteriaceae bacterium
CGTGATGAGGAGGCACTCTTCACTTTCGTAGCCCGGCATCGGGCGCGTACCCCGGCATGGCTGGTGCTGCTCGATAGCCGGGGCGAATCTCTATCGTCTGAGGAATTGGCCACCTGGCTAGGGGCGCGCCGGGATTCGGGCCAGCAGATGATTGTCTTCGCAATCGGGCCGGCGAGCGGCTGGTCGGACAGGGCTCCCCGGCAGGCGCAAACGGTGCTGTCACTAGGACGGATGACACTCCCGCATGAACTTGCCCGCCTGGTGCTGGCGGAACAGCTCTACCGGGCATTTACAATACTCGCAGGGCATCCGTACCACACCGGGCACTGATGCAAGCATTGTTTAAGCAGCTTCCCCAATCGGGGAAAAACTGCACAGAATCTGCGGCAGAACGAACGTGGTCGCTGTATGCTCCAGAGTCGGAGCATGGGTAGGCAACGGGCACAGCAGTGAGACACCACAGGGGGCGCGTGGCGGAAGGGAATACATGTCCTGGTTTAAGAGGCAGGAAAACGAGATTGAACCGAACACCGCAGAAAAGAGCGTTCGCACCGAGGGGTTGTGGCAGAAGTGCGAGGGCTGCGGGCAATACGTCTTCAAGGCCGAGTTCGAAGCCAACCTGCAAGTCTGCCCAAAGTGTGGGCACCATCTTCGTCTGGATGCGCGCAGCCGCATCGCCAGCCTGCTGGAGCCAGGCTATCAGCTCGTTGACCTCGAACTTGTCTCCAACGACCCGCTGGAGTTTGTCGATATCAAGCCGTATCGTGACCGGCTGGCAAAAGCCCGGCGCGAGACGGGCTTGAATGATGCGGTGATGAATGCGGTGGGGAGCCTTGGTACCCACGCCGTGGTCCTGAGTGTTATGGAATTCGCCTTCATCGGGGGAAGCATGGGGTGCGTGGTCGGCGAGACCATCGCGCGTGCGATCGATCGCTCACTGGCCGCGCGTCACCCGCTCATCATCGTTGCCGCCTCCGGTGGGGCCCGCATGATGGAAGGGGTCGCAAGCCTGATGCAACTGGCCAAGGTCTCGGCAGGCCTGGCGCAGCTGGATGATGCGGGTGTGCCGTATATTTCGGTGCTTACCAATCCCACCACGGGCGGCGTAACCGCCAGCTTTGGCATGCTGGGCGATCTCAATATCGCCGAACCTGGCGCCTTGATCGGTTTTGCCGGCCCAAGGGTCATTGAGCAGACGATCCGACAGAAGCTTCCCGAAGGATTTCAGCGATCAGAGTTCCTGCTGGAGCACGGTATGTTGGACGCGATCGTCCCTCGCCGCGAGCTGAAGAGCTACCTGATCCGCGCGCTGGACTTCATGTCGCCGGCGACCGTTCGCGGGGAAGACGTAGGGAATTCACTCTAGAATAAGAACATGTCCTACGCTTCGGCCCTTGACCGCCTGCACGCTCTCGGTCAGGAATTGCACACAGCACCCGGCACACCTCGCCGGAAATTTGAGCTGGCGCATATGCGCACTCTCATGACAGGGCTGGGCAGCGCCGAGCGAAACTTTCGCTCGATCCTGGTGGCCGGCACCAATGGCAAAGGGTCAACGGCTTCGACTCTGGCCAGTATTCTCGCCCGAGCCGGTTACCGCACCGGTCTCTACACGTCTCCTCATCTGAGCCGCGTCAACGAGCGCATTCAGGTAGATGGCTCCATGATCGGCGACGACGATTTTGCCGCCCTCTTTTTCCAGGTTGAGGAGGTAGCTTCGACCCTGGTACGAGATGGCCGGCTACCGGCCTTGCCGAGTTTTTTCGAGACCATCACCGCCATGGGGTTTTTGTATTTTGCTTCACGCCAGGTGCATACGGCTGTGATCGAAGTGGGCATGGGTGGGCGGCTCGATGCGACCAATATCGTCGAACCCGTGGTGTCGGTTATTACTGATATTTCACTAGACCACACCGAGTGGCTGGGCTCAACGGTGGAACTGATAGCGCGTGAGAAGGCCGGCATCTTGCGCCGCAAAGGCGTGATGGTTACGCTGCCGCAGCATCCTGAGGCTAACCAGGCACTGGGAGAAGTGGCAGTCGCGCTGGATGTGCGCGGCGTCAACGCCGCCGGCTATGTGCCGGTGCACAATCATCCCGAGCAATACACGCGCAATCGCTATCCGTTGTCGGTTATGGGGGAACTGATCGGGATCGACTCCCCGCTGGCAGGCGCCCATCAACGACGCAACCTGGCGCTGGCCATCGCGGCCGCGGTAGAGTTAAGTAACAATCAAGGTTACAGTATAGCCCCGATCGATATTCAGGCCGGTATTCGGGATACGGTTTGGCCCGCACGGTTGGAGTATATTGCCGGCAATGGCGAGCGGGCCGATGTACTGCTGGACGTGGGCCACAATCCCGCTGGCGCGTGGGCTCTTCGCGCGGCGGTATCGCAACTGGACCACGGCCAGCCTCTGACAATGGTTTTTGGCTGCCTGAAAGACAAGCCGGCTACAGAACTCGCCCAGATTCTTTTTCCCTTGTTCGGAAGAGTGGTGGTAACGCCAGTCGACTCTCCGCGCAGCGCATCGGTCGAGGATCTGTTGGCGGCCGCACGGAGTACAGGGAGTGAGGTAGAGGCGACTCCAGGCGCGTTTAGCGCGCTTGAGCGTGCGCTTGAGCTGACCCCGTTTCACGGCCTTGTTGTAGTTACCGGCTCAGTTTATCTGGTTGGGCAAGTGCGGGCTCTTTTGGTCAGTGAACAGACCGCACCTTCGGAGCCGCTCAAGGTATGAGCTCCGCGCCTAAAAGCTACCTCACTGCCACGCTGCCGGCTCTGCCCTTAGCAAGCCGCTTAGCTTCCAACCTGGGCCGAGTGCCCTTGTTCTTTTTCGCTACCGGTGTTTTCGGATCCATGTCACTGGCAGCATCCTGCCTGGAAAAGGACGGCCGATGGCAGCACAACATAGCTCAGCGATGGGCGCGGACTTCGTTGCGGATAGCCGGCGCGCCGGTAACCGTTATCGGACGTGAGAATTTAGTGCCGGTCGCCGTCTACACCTCCAATCACACGTCATTCATGGACACGCCACTCGTCTTTGGCAGCCTGCCTTTCCAATTTCGAATCCTGGCTAAGCAGAGTTTGTGGAAGTGGCCGTTTATCGGATGGCATCTTCAGCGGTCTGGACAGATTCCGGTTGATGAGGAAAGTGGCAGCGGTTCCATCGCCGGGTTAAACCGGGCCATCCGTGTGCTTAAGTCCGGTATGCCTCTGTTCATCTTTCCTGAAGGCGGCCGAACCCAGGATGGCGAGGTGCAGCCTTTCATGCGCGGACCAGCCTATATATCGATCCGGGCCCGATCGCCGCTGGTTCCGATCGCGCTGATTGGCACCTACGAGTTGTTGCCGATTCACACTCATCACTTTCGTCCTGGACCGGTCAAATTAGTGATCGGCAAGCCGATCGATCCATCCGGATATACCATCCGTCAGGCAGATGAGCTTACGGTGAAACTTCGCGGCGAGATCCTAAAGCTCTACCAGGATCATCTTGAGCCTGGCGAGCTTTCACCCCGTTTGGCGGTGCCACAAGTCGCGGAGTTGCTGGAAAATCGTTCGGAGGTTGCAAGAGAGGATCCATGATGTTATCAGCTCCCCGCATTGCCATCCCCGAACCTACGTCTACGGATGAGGCTTATAACCAGCGCAGTTTGCCGCAGTACATCCGCGCGGTGGAAGCTGCAGGCGGTATTGCGGTGCCGATTCCATTGCGCGGAACCCGGGCCGAGCAGGAAAGCATGCTTGCCTCGTGCTCCGGGATCTTGTTGCCGGGCAGCCCGGCAGACGTAGATCCTGCGCGCTACGGGCAAGAGGCGACAAAAGAATGCGCACCCAGGGATGATGCGAGGGAGGCCATGGATGAGCTTCTCTTGCAGAATGGTTTCGTTGAAGCGAAACCGATCCTGGGAATTTGCTACGGATTGCAATCTCTAAATGTGTGGCGGCGGGGAACGCTCATACAAGACCTACCACATGCGGAGGGGGCGAATGGGCCTACGGTTGACCATCAACCCGGACGGGAGGTGCAGAGGGCGCATCCTGTGCACCTCACGCCTGGTTCCCGTCTCTCGGATGTCGTCACGCAAGTTGTGGACGATGATGATCCGGGGCTCTTCGTCAACTCAAGCCACCACCAAGCTATCGACCGGCCTGGGGAGGCCCTGATGGTTGCCGCCAGAAGTCCCGTCGATGGCATCATTGAAGCCCTCGAAGGTGTAAATCCCTCCCAATTTTTGATCGCCGTGCAATGGCATCCTGAGCGCAGTTACGAGAGTAGCGCGGCATCGCGCGCCTTATTCAAGGCCTTCCTCGAGGCAGCGCGTCACTGG
>DASRRN010000685.1:0-16334 GCA_035695685.1 Acidobacteriaceae bacterium
AGGAGTGCGTCATCCGGCGAGGGCTCATTGAGGAGATCTTCGTACAGGTAGACGAATTCACCCAGGGCTTTGTTGTAGACGGCCTTTGCGGGCTGGATCGATGCGTTTTCCAGGCCCTTCGGCGCTGGAGCAGCATAGCAATAGAAGGCTGCTTGGCCGAAGCCGCCGTTGCCGGGCCAAAAGCCTGCACTGATCACTTCATGAGAATAAGCTTCGCGGGTGATGGCATCGGCATCCTCGCGGGGCGGGGCTGGCCTGCCGGAAAAGCGGGTGACCGCCAGATCGAAGCTTCCCCAAAAGAAGTGTACCGGGCTGACTTTGCCCAGGAAGTGGGAGGAAAACTGCTGGAAGACGCGATCCGCGTGCATCAAGACCCGCCAGAATCGATGGGCCGCTTGGGGGTCGTAGGACGCGTGCTCCAAGTCCTCAAAGAAGGGGATCGGATGCGGGAGTTCCACCGGCATGGGATGGATGTCCACGCTGAGGCCGAGCGCGGCAAGACTTCGCTGATACTCACGGTAGAATTCGGCAACCGATTGGGCGCGGAGCGGAGTCGACAAGGTCGCGCCGGTGCTCATCGCGAACTTCAATTCATGACTGACAAAGTCGAAGGTGATTTCCAGAAACTCTGAACCGTAGGGCATGGCTGAGGTATTCAGGCCACGGGCGCTTACATAGAGGGGGACATTCCACCAGTGTGCCTGCAGCGGGCTGAGGGCGAGCCGCGTCTTGCCCACAATCTGGGTCCACATGTGAAGGGTGTCGGCGGTGGCTTGCCAATCCGTCCACTTGAGTGAAGGCCAACTGCTGTTGGTCACGAGTGACTCACTGGCAGAAGACAAGCAAGCAGAAGAGAAAGACCCAGAACATCCCCATGGTGTGCCAGTACCAGGCGGTACAGTCGACAACCACCTGTCGCAGCTCGATGCGGCGCAAGAAGATGAGCGCCAGCATCGCGCCCGCCAACCCGGCCACGCCAATCATCAAATGGAGACCGTGGGTGCCGGTGATGAGGTAGAAAAAGTGGCTGCTCGGATTGGAGGCGAAGAAGACGTGCTGAGCCACCAGTTGTTTCCAGGCGACCCATTGGCCACTGAGAAACAGACCACCGAGCACGGCCGTTGCCGCCAGCCAGGGGGCGGCGCGGCGGATGGTTGGCCGGCCCAGTCCCAACCACTCCTCCATAACATCGATTTCCCGGAAAAAGTGCCTGCGGCCAATCTCCATGGTGAGGCTGCTAAGGAGGATCACGGCGGTGTTGATCCAGAGAATGGGAGGTATTGCGACCGGACGCCAATCGATCACCCAGATATTGTTGGCAGTGAAATGGCCACTACTTTGGCGGGCGAAAAAGGCGCTTACCAAGGCAATGAAGAACATCAGGTCGCTGGCCAAGGCGAAAAACAAGAACAATCGGTAACGACTCAGCAGATCGCGGGGTCCTCGCCGGCCTGAGGGCCGATTATCCCAATTTTCGCCGTCACCGCCGCCACCCGTTGGCCTGCGGGCTACCGGCGGCTTGCCGCCAAATCCAGGATCCTTGCGCTCAGTCTCAACAGGGGTGCGGGTGAAGGTAGCTGGCATGGAAGAACTCCGACATTCGAAGATTACTCCTCTTTGGCCTCCGGCTCCCACTGCATTTTGAAATCTACTTCGTTGCGGTGAACTCCGTACATAAAGTTGGATGCAGCCGGTAAGGTAAACGGCGGAAACGCTGAGTCGAGACAGCTCTTGCCCCAGCGACCGCTGAGCTCCTCTGTCCTGGGCAAATGTCAGGAGGAAATCGGATGGGTGCCAATCAACGTTCGCCCTAGCGCACATGGGCCGAAAAAGATGGGCGCAGCCCTACGATCGCTTTTTCTATCCGATCAAGGACCTGCAGCATAATCGAACTCTCGGGCCGCCTCCGCGAAAACCTTGCAAATTTCCGGTTCTCACGCAGCCTGTAAAGCCCGTACCCACCTCCCGCACCTTCAGCATTGAGTTTTTCCGCAGTCTGTCAAGCCCTGCTTAGGCCCGGTGCGGCGGTTCTATTCAGCAGTCTGACCGTTGCGTTGCTTGCGCACCATATCAACGAAGAGTTGATGTACGCGGCGATCGTTTGAGAGCTCAGGATGGAAAGTGGCGGCCAGAAAGCGACCTTGCCGCACCAGCACCGGAAAACCGTCTCGTTGCGCCATCACTTCGACACCCGGGCCCGCGGCGGCTATGCGTGGGGCGCGGATGTAGACCATCTCTAACGGTCCGCCCGGCAACGCTGTTTCCCCAGTTTGGATGGCGCTGTCGATCTGCCTTCCATAGGCGTTGCGCTCCACGCTGATATCCATAACTGCCAGGCTCTGTTGTGCGGGGTGGGAGACGTTGCGGGCCAACAGAATGCAGCCGGCGCAGGTACCAAAGGTTGGCTTCCCGGCAATGAAGTGCTGCAGAGACTCGAGAAAGCCGTCCCGCTCGAGGAATTTCAGGAAGGTCGTCGATTCGCCGCCAGGCAGGATGAGGCCGTCGAGGCCGGCCAGCTGCGCTGGTTTTCTCACCTCGACGGCTTCGGCGCCCGTCTCTTCCAGGGCTCGGGCGTGAGCGGCAAAATCTCCCTGGATGGCGAGCACGCCGATGCGGGGACGATCCGAATTGCGGTCAGGCGCGTGCTCTGCGCCCGGCTTGTCCATCAGGGCTACCAGCCGCGGGTCTGCAGCAGCTCACCCTCTTCGAGTCCAGCCACAGCCAGCCCATGCATCGCACCGGTCATTTGCTCGCTGACATCGGCCAGAACCTTAGGGTCGTTGTAATGAGCGGTCGCGATCACGATTGCCTTGGCGCGCGATTCCGCTTCTTCGCGTTCCTCGGGATTGCGTGCTTTTCCTGTCTTCTCATCCAGCTCGACATCCAGCGGGGTCGCGCCTTCTTTCATGAAAATGCCGGAGCCGACGAAAACGGCCTCCGCACCCAACTGCATCATGAGCGCTGCGTCGGCCGGCGTGGCAATGCCACCGGCGGAGAAGTTGGGCACCGGCAGTTTGCCGGTCTTGGCTACTATGCGCACCAGTTCATAGGGAGCGCGATGCTCCTTGGCTGCGGCGTAGAGTTCCTCGTCACGCAGCACGGTCAGGGCCCGCATCTCTTTCACGATCTGGCGCATGTGTTTCACTGCATGCACCACGTCGCCCGTGCCGGCTTCGCCCTTGGTGCGAATCATGGCCGCGCCTTCGGCGATGCGGCGCAGAGCCTCACCCAGATCGCGCGCGCCGCAAACAAAGGGGGTGGTGAAGGAGTGCTTGTCAATATGGTGCAGCTCGTCGGCGGGGGTGAGCACTTCGCTCTCGTCGATAAAGTCGACCCCAAGGTATTGGAGGATCTGGGCTTCCGCAAAATGCCCGATACGCGCCTTGGCCATTACGGGAATAGAAACCGCGCCAATGATTTTCTTGATGAGGCTCGGCTTGGCCATGCGAGCCACCCCGCCCTGGGCACGGATCATGGCCGGCACCCGTTCCAGCGCCATGACTGCGGTGGCGCCGGCGCGCTCAGCAATGATGGCCTGCTCGGTGCTCATCACGTCCATGATGACGCCGCCTTTGAGCATCTCGGCCAGACCCAGCTTGAGCCGCAATCCGGTGGGATAATTTCCGTTCGTTTCCGCCATCTTTCCGCCTCCAGCGCCTTTCGCGAACAGGCTGGTGTTCCAGTCCGGTTCACGAACCACGCTCGCTTACAAGTTTAGCAGTTATTGAGGGCACGAATCCCGCGCCGATATTGATTCCGGCGTTGGTTGTGCTAGCCGCGCCCAGTGGTCACTGCGGTATACTCTGTCTGACCATGGCGACTCATAAAACGTTTTATCTTGAGACTTTCGGTTGCCAGATGAACGTGCATGACTCGGAGAAGGTCATTGGCACGCTTCGCCACGAAGGATATGCCCAGGTCGATACGGAAGCTGCTGCCGACCTGATCCTCTACAACACCTGCTCCATCCGCGACAAAGCCGAACAGAAGGTCTTCAATCGCCTGAACGACTACAAGAAGCTGTACGCTTCGGGCAAACGCTTCGTGGTGCTGGGTTGCGTGGCGCAGCAGGAAGGGGAACGGATCTTCGAGCGCGCTCCCTACGTATCGCTGGTTTCCGGATCGGCCTCGTACCGCAAGTTGCCGGAGATGCTGGTTCGCCTGGAAGCAGGGGAGTCGCGTATTACCGGGCTCGACGACCGCCAGACCGAAGAGACCTTTGAAACCGAATTTACGGCCCGGACCAATCGCCATCGCGGGTACATCACCATCATCGAAGGCTGCGACAAGTTCTGCGCGTATTGCGTGGTTCCCTATACACGAGGCAAGGAGCGCAGCCGTACTTCGACTTCGGTGCTGGCCGAGGCACACAAGATGGCAGACGCTGGCTACACCGAGATTCAGCTACTGGGGCAGAACGTCAATTCCTACCGCGACCGCGAGGGCAAGTATACTTTTGCCCAACTACTGGCCGCAGTCGGCCAGGTACCGGGGATTCGCCGGGTACGCTTCACGACTTCCCATCCGCGTGACTTTACTCCGGACATCGTCGCTGCCATTGACGCCGTGCCGACGCTATGCGACCACGTGCATCTGCCGGTGCAAAGCGGATCGACGCGGGTGCTGGCAGCGATGCAGCGGGAGTACAGCCGCCAGGACTACCTGGAGCGGATCGGGTGGATCAAGTCGGCGCAACGCCCTATCAGTATCACCACAGACATGATCGCTGGCTTTCCGGGAGAGACGGAAGAGGATTTCGAGCAGACGCTGAGCCTGCTTACCGAAGTCGGGTTTGATGCAGTCTTTGCTTTCAAGTTCTCGCCCCGGCCCAACACCCCTGCCATCTTGCTCGCGGACAGCATCCCAGAAGAGGAGAAGAGCTGCCGTTTGCAAGTGCTGCTCGACAGCCAGCGCGAAATCCAAAGATCTCGCTATGCCAACCATATAGGGCAGATAATGGAAGCAGCGGTTGAAGGATACAATAGCCAGCGTGGCCAGGTGATCGGTCGCAGCTCGCAGAACAAAACGGTCAATTTCACAACTCCGCACCCAATCCGCCCCGCTCCCGGTAGCTATGTTCCGGTGCGGATCACCCACAGCCACCCCAACAGCCTTGTCGGCGAGGCCGTCTCTTAACGACGCCGGTGTGAGGAGCTGACCTTGGACGTCGAAATGAAGATCCGCGGTCTAGTCATGGATCCGGCCAGTAATATGCCGATCGTGATCCTTAAAGATGTCAAGAGTGACACGGTTCTGCCCATTTGGGTTGGCATGTACGAGGCGAACGCCATTGCGCTCGAGATTGAGAAGTCGACCACTCCGCGTCCGATGACCCACGACCTGCTAAAGAATCTCGTCCAGGGCTTGAACGCTTCGGTGCAAAAGATTGTAGTTACAGAACTTAAGAATGATACCTTTTATGCCGTAATCTGGATGGAGCAGGAGGGGGAAGTGGTGAGTCTGGATGCCCGGCCTTCCGACGCCCTGGCTCTGGCCCTTCGCTCGGATTGCCCGATTTACGTGAGCGAAGAGGTGATCCGGATAGCCAAACTCGCACCCAGCATGGCTGAGACCACGCCGGAGGAACTTCGGCGTTGGCTGGAAGGCCTGAACGACGAGGATCTCGGGCGATATAAAATGTAGGTAAACATATGCTTATGAACCAGTTGCAGCTTATAAATGCAGGATTGACTTGAAGGGTTCAGCAGGACGTTGGATTGATTGACATGGACCGATAGTGGGACATCTGTTTCAGCCCGCATCATTGTATGATCTAGCTTGTTTTACACAGGTGGTTCGGGACCTGAAATTAGAGGGGTCAAAGCGTTTTTATAGACGGGTGATATAGTGCCGCTATACTTTTGTGCAGTTGCACTTAACATCGCGTCGGCTTAAGTTTGTTCGAAATCTGATCTGCCGGATTTAGCCACTGTGAGTGATCAGACAGAGCCAGGCGTTCCCACAGTGACCGCCCCTTCCCCAAATTCCCGTTTCGCCACAATGGCCGTTACAAAAAGCGGGGATCGAGAGGAAACGTTGCCCGGACCGGAAACACCAGAAACTGGCAGTCCAAGTCTGTTCGCCACGGCTAGGGGCTATCTCAGCGCCGAGAAGCTCAAGGAGCTGCTGACAAAGGCCAGTGGCAGTCGCGGAGGCGAACGGTATCGTCGCGCCGGCATCACGGCTTCCTCCTCTTTTATCACCAAGGCCCTGAACATCCTGATCAGTTTCCTTTCCGTGCCGCTGACGGTTCATTACCTCGGTTCGGAACGCTACGGTGTGTGGCTTACCATCAGCAGCTTGCTCACCTGGATGACGATGACGGATTTCGGGCTGGCGGGAAACGCGCTGATCAACGTTCTGGCGGAGGCCAGCGGGAAAGAAGATCGCGAGGGGGCGCAGCACTACTCGGCGTCTGCGTTCTGGGCCTTGACTGGGGTGGGCGCGTTGACGGGGATTGTGTCACTGGCAACGTTTCACCTCATACCTTGGCGGCGGGTGTTTCAAGTCTCGGCGGCTACCTCGACTCACGAACTGCAATTAGCCTGCGCGCTGACGCTCGGATTCCTGGTCCTGAATTTTCCGTTGAGTATGTTGCAGTCTATTTACAGCGCCTACCAGGATGGTTTTCTGGCGAACATCTGGGGAATAGCAGGGAACTCGCTCGCCCTGCTGGCGCTGGTAATCGTGTCACAGACCCACGGGGGTCTACCGCAACTGGTACTGGCCCTTTCGGGGACGCGCGCCGTAGTCTCCCTGGCTAACTCGTTTTTCCTTTTCCGGCGCTACTACTGGCTCAAGCCCTCGCCATTTGCGGTGCGCTGGCAATGCATCAAGCGTTTATTTTCGCTCGGCGGTAAGTACCTGGTTACCCAATTGGCCTCATTGGGCATTTACCAAAGTCAGCCAATGATCATTACCCAGATGATGGGTCCGAAATATGTGGTCATCTTCGTGGTGGCATATAAGATCATCGCATTGCCGATGGACCTGGTGTTCATGGCGACGGCCCCGTTTATTTCTGCATTCGGCGAAGCCAAGGCGCGCCACGATTGGGCCTGGATCCGAAGTGCGTACAAAAACGCAACCGTCGCATCGCTCGCGTTTGGGCTGCCTTTGCTGCTGGTCATGTCAGTATTTGCAAAGCCCATCATCCGGGTGTGGGCAGGCGCGGAGGCGATGCCCAGTACGTCCTTGATCGTGGGCTTGGCGATGTACGCTGTGCTTGGCATTGCGCTTATGGCCGCGGGACAGTTGTTGATTGGTGTTGAGCACGTCAATGCCCTGGCACTGTCACTTACTCTTTGTTCGCTTGGTATTATTGGTTCATCCATTGCGGTGGCGCCCCGTTGGGGATTGACGGGGATCGCCCTGTGTATGGCGGGCAGTAAGCTGGTTACCTATTGGCCGATCCAGATGCGTGAAGTGAGGCGCATCTTCCGTTTGTCACAGGCCCCAACCGCAGAAACGATCGCGGAGCCGGTAACTTAAAGAAAAATCTCAGACAACTTATCTTTCGATAAAACCATCAGTCTTTGGTAGTATTCAGTTAACCGATCTACTTCCTGGGAACTCCCACTCCTGGGGTCGTACGAACCACGGGCCTTTTACATCCTGCGATCCAGCCGGTACGCCGGCTTGAGCCAGCGTTCGCCCCAGTCGCGTGCATCGCAGCCGAATCCTGTCTAAGGTTCTAAGGGTGTATATGAAAATTGCGTTCGTCAATCAACCGATCGATACGATTATTCCCCCGAACCAGAATTCTGTGGGCGCCTGTACCTACTGGGTCGCCCGCCCGCTAGCCCACTCCGCCCAAGTATTGGTGTATGGGCTTACCGATAATCACGGGGATCCGGCTTCATTGGCTGAGGAATGGGGAATCGACTTTCGTTTTTTTCCAGCCACCCGGCGGGATAGGTGGCTATTCGCCATCCAAAAGAAGTTAGCCAAGCTGTTTCGTCGCTCGACGCCGATCTCCACTTCCCGGTGGCTTTTTCCCGATTACGGACGGCAAGTGGCAGAGGATTTAAGGAAGCAAGACTGTGACGTAATTCACTTGCAGCACTGTTCGCAGTATGCACCCCTCATTCGCGCCTTAAACCCCAGGGCAAAGATCGTCCTGCACCTGCATGCCGAGTGGTTCTCGCAAAGCAATCCTGCGGTGCTTGCAGGTCGGCTGGACAGCGTGGACCTGGTGACGACCGTGGGCGATTACGTCACGGATAAAACCAAGCGCACATTTCCGGTCGTAGCTAGCCGTTGCGAAACGACTTATAACGGCATCGATGCGGAGGAGTTTTCGAGAGACAGGGATTACGGTGCGAGCCGGCAGCGGCAGGTGAAGCGGATTCTGTATAGCGGAGCGGTCTCCCCGCATAAAGGATTGCATGTCCTGTTGGAAGCTTTCGTGCCTGTGGCCAGGCAGTACCCTGACGTGGTTCTGGAGATTGTGGGTCCGATAGGGAATTATCCTATCGAAGAGAATTTTGATTTGCGGGACAAGCAGACCATTCGCACGTTGGCGCCATTCTATACAACCAATCTCTGGTCGATCATCAGGTCTAAACTTCTGCGCAAAGCAGGGGACCGAGAAGGGTATCTGCGTTATCTGAAGGCGAGCCTCCCAGCCGATGTTGCGGAGAGGGTTTCGTTCCTGGGAATGATTCCGCGATCAGAGTTGGTGGATCGCTACTACGCAGCCGATATATTCGCGTTTGCGCCGATCTGGAACGAAGGTTTTGGCCTTCCTCCGGTGGAGGCCATGGCTGCCGGCCTACCCGTGGTGACGAGCCGTTCGGGCACGGTCGTGGAAACTGTGGTCGATGGTAAAACGGGATACCTGGTGGAGAAAAACAATGCCGAGGAGCTGGGGCGGGCGCTGCTGAAATTGCTCAACGACGACGACCGCCGCGAGGCTATGGGGCGCGCTGGGCGTCGCCGGGCGTTAGGCCACTTCACGTGGGATACGATCGCCGAGAGCATGCACACCCGATACCAAACCTTATGTGAGTCGGCGTAGGCAAAGCTTCCAGGGCTTTCCAGCCTGCGGAAAAAACTCATCTATTTGAAGAATAAGGCCTGTAGGCCGTACACAACTACTTTGAAATGAATGCGGCCGCTGAGGAAAAACTCGGTGCTAGGGTAGGCCAGGGATTTATCCCCGGCGCAAACGCAATGTAATCATCGTGGGCTTTACAGGCTGCGGAAAAACCGAATTCTTTGAAGGGGACGGCCTTCAGGCCGTTCGTAAGTGATTGAAAATCTGTCGGCTTTAGCCGCTGAGGGACGGGTTTCGCCCCCTGTTCGACCTTTTCCGCAGCCCGTTTTGCCCCTGGGGCATGCTTTCCTGCCCCATCCGACTTTTTCCGCAGCCTCTTTTGCCGTTAACCCGAATGTTAACAAATGCTTCCGTTTCACGGAGGCATTTGTTTGTGTGGGGGAACTCCCCCGGGGCAGAGAGTCAATGGTCCAAGCGGGCTAAACCGATAAAGTCCTTGACAAGGGCCGGGCAGAGGCCCGATAGTTGTACAGTACCACTTAACAGATTTCCTTGAACGCGCCACGGATTCGGCGTGATTACTGTCTGGGATTTTCTCGCTTGTGAGTATGCGCGACAAAACATTCCCCCGACGCTCATGCGTGCAACTACGAGTTGCGTGACTTATTTAGTCGGGGTGACCGTGAAAATTGCGTTTGTAAACCAACCGATCGATACCATCATTCCTCCCAATCAGAATTCTGTAGGTGCCTGTACATACTGGGTTGCGAGCCAGTTAGCTCAAACAGCTAATGTATTAGTTTATGGTCTTAAGGATAACCACCGCGATCCGGCCCGGCTGGCGGAGGAACTGGGAATCGGGTTCCGCTTTTTCCCGGCGACTGTGCGGGACAAACGGCTCTTTGCCGTGCAGAGACGGTTCGCTAAGCTCTTTCCGCGATCCGCGCCGATCTCCACCTCACGATGGCTGTTTCCCGGTTACGGACGGCAGGTGGCGGAGGATCTGAAAGACCAAGGCTGCGATGTGATCCACTTGCAGCACTGTTCGCAATACGCACAACAGATCCGCGCTTTAAATCCCAAGGCAAAGATTGTTTTACACCTGCATAGCGAGTGGTTCTCGCAGAGCAAGCCTCACAAACTGGGCAATCGCCTGAAGGCGATTGACCTGATTACGACGGTAGGGGATTACGTGACCGGCAAAACCAAACAGTCATTCCCAGGGGTGGCAGACCGATGTGAAACCACATATAACGGCATCGACCCGCGAGAGTTTCCAAATGAGAACGACTACGGCGCGAGCCGACGCCGCCAGGTAAAGCGAATCCTCTACAGCGGCGCAGTCTCGCCCCACAAAGGGCTGCACGTACTTCTCGATGCATTCGTGATCGTCGCCCGGCAATATCCGAATGTGGTGCTCGACATTATCGGACCTGTGGGGAATTATCCGCTGCAGGAAAGTTTTGATTTGCGGGACTCGAAAGCCATCCAGGATGTAGCGCCTTTCTATGCCACTCGCTGGTCATCTCTGGCCAAGCAAAGGTTCACCGGGGAGAAATCGGGTAAGGGGGTCTATCTTCGTTACCTTGAGGACCGGCTTCCGGACGAAGTGGCAGCCAAAGTATCGTTCCTGGGCATGTTTCAACGGCCGGAATTGGTGGCGCGATATTACCAATCGGATATTTTCGCCTTCGCGCCCATCTGGGATGAAGGATTCGGGCTTCCACCAGTGGAAGCGATGGCCGCAGGTTTGCCGGTGGTGAGCAGCCGCTCCGGTACGCTGGTGGAAACAGTGGTCGATGGCAAGACCGGCATTCTCGTCGAGAAAAACAACGCCGATGAACTGGCGCGGGCGCTTTTATTATTGCTCAACGACGATGACCGGCGAGAAGCCATGGGCCGGGCCGGACGAGAGCGGGCATTGCGGTACTTTACCTGGGAGCGGATTGCCGAAGGGATGCACACGCGGTATCTGGATTTATGCAAGTCGGCCTAGGGCTGTCGGGTTTCTGAAAGGGAAATCGGGTTCAGAGGGAGGATCATCCGCCCTGGTTCTTAGTTAACAGAATATATGTTATCGGACGTAAGACTCGAATTGTACCTGTTGCGATAGCTCAGATTATCGAAAGATATGCGTTTCGTTTATGAGCACTGGATTAAGGTAAAGGTGTACTTATCGAGCGGGTATCACATCCGTACTATGGTTCGCGTTTTTTTTGTTTCTTTTGATGCTGCCGTTCCCCCCGACGGTTTGATTTAGCGCCGAAAAATATTCGCATGGCGCTTCCCCGAAACCTGATCTGCGCACCGGTCCCCGCGTACGTTGCCCAGCCGGCTGCCTGATGCGAGGGCGACGTGAATCATGAAAAGAAATATATTCCCACCCTGGATGGCTGGCGTGCAGTAGCTGTCATTGGAGTCATCCTCTACCACGGGCAATCGGAGTTACTGAACCACCATTCGTTCCTGCGGACGCTGGCATCACACGGCATTCTTGGCGTCGACGTTTTCTTTGGCATCAGCGGGTTTCTCATTTGCGGGCTGCTGTTGCGCGAGTACCAAGCGAATGGAGAAATTAGCCTGCGCCGGTTCTACATCCGCCGGTTTTTAAGGATTCTGCCGCCTTACTATGTTGCCCTGGCGACGATCTGTGCGCTGGGGGTTTTTTGTGCGCTCCCGGTGAATTTCTCCGACGTACCGAGCTGCCTGCTTTTCTATCGCAATTACCGGCCTTTGGGGATCGACCTGCACGGCGGCTTTTACACTGCGCACTTCTGGACACTCGCGGTTGAGGAACATTTCTATCTTCTCTGGCCGGCGCTGCTGATCTTGGTGAAACCGAAGCGGGCGGGAAAGGTGGCGTTTTCGCTCGCGATGCTGGTCTTCGCCTGGCGGGTGATAGAAGGACATTTTCAATTGCTGGCCGGCATACTGCCGCAGGCGAATCTGATGACGCGCACCGATACCAGAATCGACGGATTGCTATGGGGATGCCTCGGTGCAATTTACTTCGGTTCTATTCAGCGGGTGGCGGCACGCATTCATTTCTCGCAGCTTTGGCTGATCCCGCTGGTGATCCTTATGGCCACCCAAGCTCTGCATGTTCCCGGCCTGACCTTGCTGCACGCCATTTTCTTGCCGGTCATTGTGGTGAGCACGGTAGTGCAGCCAGCCAGTTGGTTGGGGCGTGCATTGGAATGGCCGCTCCTGCGCTGGATCGGGAGGCTCTCTTACAGTCTGTATCTCTGGCAGGAACTTTTTCTGCCAGAGGTGCGCTCGCAGTTGGCACGAGGAGCTTTCCATTACCTGCAGCAGCCGCCATGGAATCTGATGGCGGTTCTGGTGTGTGCGTGCCTGAGCCGTTACCTGATCGAAATTCCCATGATCCGCTTAGGACATCGGCTTAGCGTATCGCCACTCGTGTTTCCCAGAGCGGTCGAGTCTTCGCCGGCGCCTTCCTGAGAAACCTCGGCTTCGCGGTCCAGATCACATCGTGCGTTCATTCCATTCGCAGCGTCTGCATGGGTTCACTGGAAGCGGCACGACGAGCGGGCCACCATGCGGCCAAGAGGCCGGTAAGCAGCAACAGGCAGCCCATGGCGGTGAAGGTGAACGGATCGTACGGTGAGACGGCAAACAAGAGACTACGCAGAAATTGTGCGGCTAGCAGCGACGCCGCCAGTCCCGCCGTCAAACCGAACACTACCAACAGGCCTGCTTCTCGCAGCACCATGCGGAGGATGTTGGCTCGACTGGCTCCGATCGCCATCCGCACCCCGATCTCCCTGGTCCGGCGCGCTACGGTATAGGACATCACACCATAGAGACCGGCGGTTCCCATCAACAGTGAGATGAGCCCGAAACAGCCGAGCAAAATCATGGTGAAGCGTTGTTGCGCCATGGAATGACTGATCACTTCAGGCATCGTTTGCACAGCAAGCAATGGGGTACGCGCGTCGTTGGTGAAGATGCGCTGGGCGGCAGTGGCCACATCCACCTGGGCCTTTGTGCGCACCACCCAACTTACGCCCAGCAGCCCCATTTGCATTTGCGCTTCCCTGTCTGGAATCTGTGCTTGCGGCAGATACAAAATGCCAGGCGCCGGGGCATCGAGGCCGGAGTTCCTGGTGTCTCCGACCACGCCAACGACTTCCCTCACCTTGTCTTGAAAACCCGGCCCCATCACCATGCCGATACGGAGGTGCTGCCCAACCGGGTTCTGCCCCTTGAAGTAAGCGCGAGCAAACTGCTCATTGATGATGACGACCGGCTGGGTATCCGGGCCGTCCGAGGGACTGAAGGGGCGCCCGCTCACAACCGGGATACGCAGTGCCTGGAAGTAATGAGCGGTGACGGGCATATAGTCTTCACTGCCACTGGCGTCGGGGCTACCCGCCGGCTTACCGAGAACGTCGAAAGGCATGGTGGGCGTAATTTGGGTGGGCAAAGTGTTGACGGCGGCAGCAGCTTCAACGCCCGGCAGTGCTTCAAGACGTGCCGTGAGGTCGTTGAGACGCTGCCCGAGCGCAGCACCGGTGACGCCTTGTTGATGGGTGAAGATGCTCTTGAAGGTGAGGACATCGGTGGTGGCAAAGCCAGGAGAGATATGAACCAATTTCCAGAAGCTGGTAAGCAGCAGCCCTGCGGCGACCAGCAAAACAAGGGAAATGGCCACTTCGCCAACCACCAGGAATTTCTGCGGCAAATTACGGCCGCCGGCCACCTGGGCGGAATTCATCCGCAACGCATCATTCAATTGCATGCGCCTGCTTTCGAGCGTGGGTACGAAACTAAAGAGAGACGCGCAAACCAGCGCCAGTCCCGCGGCAAAGAGCAGCGCCGTACCACCAAGGTGCAAATTCGCAAACTGCGGAAGTGGCAAGGGGCTCAGGTGCAGCAGAGCAGGCGTCGCGAATGCAGCCAGCAGGACCCCAAGCACCCCTCCCAGTATGCACAGTACGAGGTTCTCGACCAGAAGTTGGCGCAGGATACGCCAGGCCGGCGCGCCCAATGCGGTCCGCAAGGCCATTTCACGACGGCGGGCAATGGAACGGGCTAAAAGCAGGCTGAGAATATTTGCCGAGACCATTACCAGCACCAGGCCAACGGCCCCCATCAGTATTTCCAGGGCCGGCCTCATTTGACCCACGAGCGAGTCGTGAAGATCAGCGACCAGGACGGACTCGGAGCGGTCCCATAGATCTGGATAGGTGTTCTTTAATCGCAGCAAACCCCGGCGGAGGTCATCCTGAGCCTGTGCGCGGGTAACACCAGGCTTGAGCCGTCCGACGAAGTTGTACATGTTGCTTTGATCTTCCGGACTCTCTGCGATCGCGAGCGGCACCCAAACGTCGACTCGGGTGTCCAGGCGAAAATGAGGATCGGCCACGCCGACAATGGAATAAATCCCGTCACCCAGGGTGATAGATCTGCCAAGGATGTTGGGATCGCCGGCAAATTGCTGACGCCAGGTGGCATCGCTGATCACCGCAACCCCAGGTGCATTGGGCAGCATGTCACCGGGGAGAAATCCACGACCTATCTTCGGTTCCATTTGGAAAACGTGAAAGAAATCGGAGGTGGCCCGCACCGCTTCCAGTGGGATGACCTGGTTGCCTTGGAGCAGATTCTGGTGGCTGGGGATGTAGTCATAGGCAGTTGCAGATTCGAGGGTTTGGCTGGTGCGGCGCAGAAATAGTGCTTTGGTTCCTGAGTAAGCTGGAACCACAGTGTCGTGCAGGACAGGATAGAAACGGCTGATGCGCACTAACTGCTGTGGGTGATGGAAAGGCAATGGGCGGAGCAACACGCCATAGAGGATAAGAAAGATGGTGAGGTTCGCGCCGATACCAAGGCCTAATGTGAGGCAGACGGCAGTGACAAATCCTGGAGCTTTGGTGATCTGGCGTAGGGCCAGCTTTACGTCGGCCCAGATGTTCTCGAGTGTAGGCCATTGCCAGACTTCACGGCTGCGCTCTTCCATCAAAGTTACATTTCCGAATTCCTGCCGCGCGGCGCGGGTGGCATCTTCTTTTGACATGCCGGCCTCCATCAAGTCCTCAATCTTTTCCTCGAGGTGTTCCTGTATCGAGGAGGAGAGTTCGTGGTAGCGGCGCCGGCGCGAGAAGATTTTCTGGAACCAACTCATAAGGCCTCCCCGGCAATGGCCAACACGCGGCTGATGCCAGAAAACATCTGCTTGAAGCTCGATATTTCCGCCTGCAGATGCTTCTTCCCTGCCGCAGTTAGCTTGAAAACTCTCACCGGGCGATTGCGGGGTGAAATGCCCGTTTCCGATTCCAGCCAACCCGCCTTCAACATGCGCTGCAAAGCGGGGTACAGTGAGCCCTCTTCAATGCGAAGACAGTCATCCGAAACTGATTTGATGTACTGGGCGAGCGCGTATCCATGCATGGGTTTTCTGCTTAGGGTCTGCAGGATCATCATCTCGAGTGCGCCAGGGAAAAGGTCACGAGTGGGAGGCGTTCCGGTCATGTCTAAAATACTATGCCCAATTCACTATACTGGAAAGAGTATTATCAAAATTCAACGTACCGCATCGATGCAGACTGGATGGGGGCTGACTGCGCAAGAAGCTCTTGACGCTGTGTATCAGGGCACGACTTTAGTCGGGCCAAAAAGTCCAAACAAAGATCTGGGCTGAAGAGTCTGCGTGAGAACCGGAAAATGAGCCACCGATATCATCCACCCCGAATCTGGTGGGAGCCCCCTGCTTCAGCAGGGGGGAGCTGGACTTCAGTCCAGCGGAAAAGCGGTTCATTCCGAAAGAACAGGCTTTAGCCTGGATTTTCGAGGCCAGCGCTAAAGCGCATAATCAAAGTCCAACTCGTTTCCGCAACGCTGAAGCGTTGCTCCCCTCTGCTGAAGCAGAGGGCTCCCACCAAACTCGGCGCTACTTTCTAGGTTCTCACGCAGACTCTTTAGCCCCTGAAGCACGTCTGAAGCGGGCCAGCGCTCCTGTCAGCCAGAGAGCGAAGTTCAAACCACTCTGGACTGCTTGAGCCACATCATGAGCACCAGCGCGGCGGCAAAGATCAGCGCCAGGGTCAGGCCGGTCCACAGCCCGTAGATGCCGAGAGAGGTTTTGAAACAGAGGGCATACCCGATGGGCAAGCCGATGACTCCGTAGGCCACCAGGTTGATCAGCATGGGGCCGCGGGTCTTGCCCAGTCCGCGGAGCGCTCCGGTGCCGACACCCTGGATGGCATCGAAGACCTGGAACACGGCGGCAACTGCCAACAGGCGGACGCCGACGGCAACGGTTTGACCGTCATGGGTGTACACGTGGACCAGGCTTTTGGGAATGGTTAAGAAG
>DASRRN010000686.1:0-10388 GCA_035695685.1 Acidobacteriaceae bacterium
TTCGATTGGCGGGTAAAACTGTTTCGCAATCTCGACCCCAGGCACCGCATCACAGCGCACGGGGTCTCAGGAACCCTCATCAGCCTGCCTTCTGCCTCCCACAATGAATGGCGTTCGGCTGCGGAAGTCGACATTTGGGGATTGACCTGGATCGCTGCCCGGCAGGGTGACGAACCGTGGAAACAATTCCAGGCGGTCGACCTGGTGCGCGCCGGAGCACGAGGCAAGCCGTTCTGGCATGCAGAAGCGCAAGGTGGTCCGCTGTGGATGCAGCCTCAAGTCATCGGCCGGCGCATCGATGACGGGCGCATTCCCGACCCCGAGGATGTGCGCATTTGGAATCTGGTCTCCTGTGCCACCGGTGCCAAGGGAATCCTATATTGCCGGTGGCGCCCGCTCCTCGACGGTCCTCTCTTCGGAGCCTTCGCTCCCTTCGCCATGGACGGCTCGCCCACGCCCCAGTCAGAGATGGCGGGGCGCATCGCGCGATGGGCAAACAGCCACCCGGAGATCTGGAAATCGAATCCGGTCAAGGGCGACATCGGACTGCTCTTCATCCCGGAATCTGAGCTATTCAATTATGTGCAGCAAGGCGACACAGATTTCTATTCCCAATCGGCGCGCGGAGCCTATCAGGCTTTCTTCGATTCCAACATCCAACCGGACTTTGTGGCTCTGGACAATATCAACGAATACAAAATCATCTATCTTCCCTATCCCGTGATGTTGAAACAGGAAACCGTCACCAGGTTGCGCAGCTTTATTGAGCAGGGAGGAACGTTGGTGAGTGAGGGGCTGCCGGCGTATTTTGGCGACCATGGCCACGTGGGGACCGTACAGCCCAACTACGGCTTGGACGAGGTATTTGGAGCACGCGAGAGCTACGTGCAATTTACTCCCGATATTTCCAACGACCTCATGCTCGAGGTCAAAGGCGCCAATATTTATGGCCGCTTTTTCCGGCAGGACTATCGACTTCACGGCGGCACCGCGGTTGGACATTACCCCAATGGAGCCGTCGCGGCAGTTGAGCACCAGTTTGGCCAGGGGCGCACTCTGCTCCTTGGGTCCTTCCCCGGAGCCGGTTATTACCTGCACCATGCTGCAGCCACAAAGGATCTTTTCGCAACTCTTCCGGCCATGGCGGGAGTCGCGCCCCAGATGACCATCGACGATAACAGCGTGCAGGCCAGGCTCCATAAGGGAGCTGGCGGCACTTACCTGTGGGTGACCAACCCCACACCGGGCAGTCGAAGCGTCAAGGTAAAACTGGCGGCGGGTGCAGAAAACTACAAATCAGGGGAAGATATCTGGGGGAAACAAAGCGTTGCTATCGACGGCCGGCAAATCACAGTGACGGTTGGTGGCCGGGATGCAGCCGTGATCGCCCTGCAATAGAGTGCTGGAAAGAAACATGGGGGTGACTCAATGATGAAACTCTGTGCTCTTCTCGCTGCTTCGATATCCTTGTCCGTCTTCTGCTCGACGGCTGCCGCGCAAGCGGCCGCAGCCGTCTCATATTCACCGGATCAATTACTCCAGCTCGCACAGCAGATGCGCGAGCAAGCCAAAAATTCAAAGGACGCAGGAACCGGCATCCTGGAGAAGCATTTAGATAGCTCCACCATCCTCGCCTTTCGCGATAGAGACGGAAAAGCCGAGCTGCACCAGCAATTCGGAGACGTGTTCGTCGTGCTTCAGGGCACAGCCACGTTGGTCACCGGCGGTAGAATCGCAAGTCCCATGACGTCGGCTCCCGGCGAGATACGAGGCGCTTCCATACAGGAAGGGGTTCGAAAAAAACTACAGGAGGGTGATATAGCGCACATACCAGCCGGTGTGCCACATCAAGTGATCCTCGACTCGGGCGGCACGTTTACCTATTTCGTGGTGAAAATCCCGCTGAAATGAAAGCCTGGATGAAGGCACGCGAGGGTCCTGTTGTAACAGGATGCGGAAAACTCGCTCGCGAGGGTACATACCGGTAGGTACGGGCTTCGGAGTTAGCCCCCATTTCCAACTCAGTCCCGCAGGGAAGACTGAGCTTAGCCCAGGACGTGAGTCCTGGGAAGGATTTGAGAGGACGAATCAGTCCCGGAGGGATGGCTGAAAATTACCCGGGACGCAGTCTTGGTATTCTCGTCCATTCTCCCTAGTGCAGCAAACCCCGGGGTCGCGTCTCGGACAACTTTCAGCCGTCCCTGTCGGGACTACTGCAATCAGGTCAAGTAGACCCAGGACTCACGTCCCGGGCTAAGCTCAGTCGTCCCTGCGGGACTGGAAATCGGGTTCTCACACCCTCTTTAAGTCCCTGAGGTACGCTCTTCATTTCGTTTCCGCCCAGACCTTCCCTTTTTCTGCAGCCTGTTAAGCAAAGCACCAGGGGCTATCTACCATCATTTGCCACTGGCCCAGGACAACATCTAACTCCTTGGAGCAGCTAGTCGTAGTACTCCAACCCCAGGTGGGTAATCAGAGACTCACCCTTGATATGCCGAAGCGTGTTTTTCAGCTTCATCAATTGAATAAAGAGATCGTGCTCCGGATAAAGCCCGGGAGCCGTCATCGGAGACTTCCAGTAAAAGCTCAGCCATTCCTGAATCCCGATGTCCTTCAACTCCGGAGTGCGCGCAGCCAGATCCAGAAAGAGGACGAGATCCAAAGCGATGGGCGCGGCCAGAATCGAATCCCGGCACAGGAAATCAACCTTGATCTGCATCGGATAACCGAGCCAACCGAAGATGTCGATGTTGTCCCAACCCTCTTTGTTATCACCACGCGGCGGATAGTAGTTAATCCTTACCTTGTGGTAAATGTCCTGGTAGAGGTCGGGATAAAGGTCGGGTTGCAGAATGAAGTCGAGCACGCTCAGCTTGGACTCTTCCTTGGTCTTGAACGACTCCGGATCATCCAGCACTTCGCCATCGCGGTTGCCGAGAATGTTGGTTGAGTACCAACCGCTCACGCCCAACATCCTCGCCTTGAACGCCGGCGCCAAAACGGTCTTCATGAACGTCTGCCCAGTCTTGAAATCTTTACCCGTGATTGGGGCACCGTTCTTGCGCGAAAGCTCCTGCATGACTGGCAGATCGACGGTCAAATTTGGTGCGCCCATGGCGAACGGAACGCCTTCCTGGAGCGCCGCGTAGGCGTAAATCATGGAGGGCGCAATATTGACGTCATTCTGTTCCAATCCCTTTTCAAATGCCGCAAGGGACTGGTGGACGGCCGTGGGGGTGAGAAAAATCTCAGTCGAGCCGCACCAGATCATCACCTGGCGCTGGGTGACTTTTTTGTAGGCCTGGATATCCGCCCGCAGCTGCTCCGCCAGGTCGCGCTTGTTCTTGCCCTTCTTAACGTTGGCGCCGTTCAGACGTTTAACGTAATACTGATCGAAAACCGCCGGCATCGGCCGGATGCCTTCGAGGAAGGGCCGAATGGTTTCCAGTTGATCCCGCTCCAGCACACGGGCTGTCTTCGCCGCCTCAAACATATTGTCAGCGAAAATATCCCAACCGGTGAAGCAGAGGTTGTCTAGCTTGGCCAGGGGGACGAAGTCCTTGATCAAGGGGCTGCGCGCGTCGGTGCGCTTGCCCAGGCGAACAGTGCCCATCTGGGTGAGGGAGCCGATAGGCTTGGCGATACCCTTGCGCACCGCTTCCACTCCGGCCACCAGCGTGGTCGCGACTGACCCCATACCGGGGATCATGATTCCTAGTTTTCCATTGGCGGGCTGAATCGATGAACTGTCAGCAGACTCGTGGCTGCTGCTCGTAGGGGTAGACATTTTCGTGCGGGTCCGTCCTCTCGCGTCTTTTTTTGTGTGATCGCAGGCGCTTCTTCAGAGCTGATCACCAACCCTTTCAGTCTCGTCTTTCATTCTCTGCTTTGGCAAATATGCGCCGCTCAAAGGAGAGAAAGCACGGCTTAATGGTAGTGAGGGGCGATTGGAAGTAGCCCTTAAGGGAGTCTGTGTCATAGCAACCAGATAGGAATAGGACGGGTGCCCCTCGTTCGCCCCAGCGTACGTGGGCCGAAAAAAGATGGGCGCAGCCCACGATCGCTTTTGCTGAATACTAGGGGGTGACTGCTTGTCTTCGCTTCCAATGCGACCATACGAACCAGACGATGGCCACCAGCAACGCGGCTTCTACGCCCAGGTGAAAGCGATGAAAGATCGCCTTGAAGCGGGGATCGGTTTCCCACGAGCGGCCCAGTCTCATGCCCACGTACGCGAGCACAAAGCACCACGGCCATGAGCCGAGGAAGGTGTAAATGTGGAAGCGCCATAACGGCATCCTGGCAATGCCGGCGGGCAGGGCGATAAAGGTTCGCACCACCGGGAGCAAGCGCGCCAGGAACACGGTAATCGAACCGTATTTCAAAAAGAAATTTGTGGTGCGATCCAGGTCATGGCGGCTGAGCAGAACATACCTGCCAAAGCGCTCCACCAGCGGACGGCCGCCATGCGCCCCGATCCAGTAAGCGACCGCTGAGCCCAGATTGCAGCCAATCGCCCCCGCCGTGGCCACCCACACCAGCTCAAACCTGTGGCTGTAAACCAGGTAGCCGGAGAACGGCATGATGATCTCCGAGGGCAACGGAATGCAAGCCGACTCAATCCCCATCAGCAGTGCAACTCCCAGATACCCCGTGGACGAAATGACGGTAATGATGAAGTGCGCAAGGAAAGCTAGTATTTTCTCTGTCATCCGCAGGCAGTATAGCCGCTCGACCTGGCCGGCACCTCCTCCCTCGCTTTTCCCGGGTTGCGGATACCACCGCCCTGGACAGCAACCTCCTGAAACTTCACAGTTAGCCGCGGAGGAAACGCTTTTTCCCGAAGGGCTAGGGTCCTACGGGCCGCGGAAAAACTCGGTTGTCGGGTAGGCCGGGGATTTATCACCGGCACGGACGCGATGTAATCTTCGTGGACTTTAACGGTTGCGTGAGAACGGGAAGAGAAAACAGCAGGTCCCTCCACTTCGCTACGCTCCGGTCGGGATGACAATTCTGTCGGACTATTGAGATCCATTCCTCTGGCCGTTTTTTGGGCATTTTCCTTGCAAAAAATGTGTCATCCCGACCGGAGCGTAGCGAAGTGGAGGGACCTGCTGTTTTCTCTTCCCGTTCTCACGCAGGCTCTTTGGGCCCCTGAGGTATGCTTTCTTGCCCGATCCGATTTTTCCGCAGCCTGTTCAGGCGGGCCGGTTTTCATTCGCTTTGCTACCATGGAGTTTCAACAGGAGTGCACCATGGCAGAGACCCTTATCCCCGAAGTTTCCGAGCCTATTCAGACCACCACCCAGACCGATCCTGCCCCTCAGCGTGCCTCGGCCCCTGCAAAGGAACTCAAGCGGCAGACCATCGGCTTTACGTTTCTCAAGGTGATGCCGGAATGGCGCCGGCTCCCCGTGGCGGAAAAAGAGGCGCACCGCGCAGCCTTTGCCGAGGTCCTCAAACGCTGGAATCAGCCCGGACGCCTGCTCACGCTGACGTATTCCACCGTAGGACTTCGCGGCGATTGCGACATGGTGCTCTGGCGCATCTGCTATACCCCCGAAGATCTCAACCAGATGACGGCGGAGCTGATGGCCACCCCCCTGGGCGGCTATCTGCAAACCGCCTACAGCTTCCTCTCCATGACCAAGCGCTCTCAGTACCTCATCGGACACGAGCATGAAGGTCAGCAAGATTCACGAGGCAGCATCCGGCCTGGGGGGCAGAAATATATCTTTATCTATCCCTTCTGGAAGACCCGCGCATGGTACCTGCTGCCGGCCGAGGAGCGCCAGCGCCTGATGAACGAGCACATCCGCGTGGGGCACCTTTACCCCCGGGTCAAACTGAACACCACCTACTCCTTCGGCATCGACGACCAGGAGTTCGTGGTGGCATTTGAAACCAACTATCCCGAAGATTTCCTGGATCTGGTGCAGCAGTTGAGGGAGACCGAGATCAGTCCCTACACGCTAAAAGACACCCCCATCTTCACCTGCATTCGCATGACGCCGGAAGATATGCTGGCGCGGATCGGCTAACCGTTGATGAAGGCGGCGAAGGCCCCAGTCAAGAAGCCGAAAAAGTCTGCGGCGAAGAAGGCCAGGAAGCCGCGCAGAAATCCACTCGCTCCGGAACGTATTTCTGCCCTGCTGGAGCGTCTGGCGAAGGCCTATCCCAGCGCAGAGTGCGCCTTGCATCACCGCAACGCGTGGGAGCTTCTGGTGGCTACTATCCTCTCCGCGCAATGTACCGATGCGCGCGTCAACATGGTCACTCCCGGCCTGTTTAAGAAATTTCCCACACCCACTGACTTTGCCCATGCACCCTTAGTCGAGATCGAAGAGCAGATCCGCTCCACCGGCTTTTACCACAACAAAGCCAAATCCCTGAACGGCGCGGCGCGCAAACTCACCGCCGAGTACTCCGGCAAGGTCCCACAAACCATGGAAGAGCTCTTGACCCTGCCCGGCGTGGCGCGCAAGACGGCCAACGTGGTGCTGGGTGTGGCCTTCGGAAAAGCAGTCGGGGTGGTGGTGGATACCCACGTGCTTCGGCTAGCAAGACGTCTCGAACTTACCCAGGCTACCGAGCCCATCCAGGTGGAGAAGGACCTGATGAAAATCATCCCCCAGGACCACTGGATCGCCTTTTCCCACGAGATGATCCATCACGGGCGCCAGGTTTGTATCGCCCGCAAACCGCGTTGTGTCGATTGCACCCTGGAGTCGTTGTGCTACTCGGGCGATAAAACGTGGGATAGCCACGACCGTGCCTCCGTGGCAACCGAGTAGTGCTATATCGCAGCGGTTAACGCTTGTGGTTACTTTGGTGCCTAAATAGGGCCAATCGATAGGGTTCGTATGTCCGTTAGATAGCATAAGTGCAGGAATTTTTTGCACCACATCGTCTGTATACTGAGGGACGGCATTTTTTCGTGCACCAGATTACCGGGATTGAGTTGGCCATAGGATGATTGAACAGACTCTTGGGAACTCTCTGCGCTTTTTGCGAGAGCAACAGGGCATTTCACTACGGGGTCTTGCGGAACGGACAGATTTTTCTGCCAGTTTTTTGTCGCAAATTGAAAACGGCCAGTGCTCACCCTCCATCTCATCCATGGAGAAGATAGCCAACGCATTGGGCGTAACCTTGGGACAGTTTTTCCTTTCCGCAAATCAGCAAGTAGTCAATATCGTGCGCGCCAGCGACCGTGCCCACATAGCGCTTGACTGGTCGCGGGCTGAAATTGCCTCCCTTGGCTCCCTTTCCAACGGATCGCAGTTCCGCGCCTCCATGCTCATCATCAAGCCCGGTGGCCTCACCGGAAAGCATCCCACGCCGTCCATTTCCGATGAGTTCGCGATGGTGTTTGAAGGCAAAGTGATCCTCAAGCTCCAGGAAACCGAGCAGATCCTCGAACGCGGCGATTCGGTGACAGTTGTCGCCGGAACAGACCGCCAATGGCGAAATGAATCCGACGGTCTGGTTGAGATTCTGATCATCTCCCTGGGGCCATACCGCTAACCAGCTCCGCGATCCATCCCTTATCGCTTTAACAGGCTGCGGAAAGACTCAATGCTGAAGGTACGGGTAGGTACGGGCTGGTAGGTACGGGCTTTTCAGCCCGTACACAACCCAGCGAAATCATATGGCCTTTACAGGCTGCGGAAAACCATGACCAAGGCCGGCCCCGACGCGCATTATGTTCATCGCTCGATTTGCCGGGAAGGGCGATCCTGCTGGGAAAACTGCGAGCAGTGAGAAGACCATGCGAGTAAGTGCCTCATAATAAGGCGTTATTCCACTGAAATACGCTGCACGACAACACCCGGCGCCGCCTTCGCATCTATGGTCCTTAGATCGTAGGAGCCCGAAAGGATGACGCATATGAACACTTTTTATCGTCTGGCGACATCGAGCACGCTACTTCTATTGTTGAGTTCACCGGCCATAATGCACGCTCAATACGCTCCGCAACAAGCTCCGCCACCAGGATACGGCGAGCACGGGGGATGGGATAACGCGCCGTCGCAATTCAACGACGCTCAACGGCGTGGCTTTCAGGACGGCGTGGTCGGGGCCCGCAAAGATTATGAGAACCATCGGCAGCCTAACGTGAATAACCGCGACGAATATCGCCATCCAAATGTGCCCCGTGAACTTCGTCACGATTATCGAGAAGGGTTCCAACGCGGCTACGATGTCGGCGTTCGCCACATGATGGAGGGCGGACCAGACCGCCGCTAAGTTGTACACCAACTTAAAAGGCCTGAGCTGCAAGTCAGTTCAGGCCTTTGCTATGTCAGGTTCTTAACGGTGGCTGTTCAACTTATCGAGGGCGCGTTTTAAATCTTCAAGCTTCTGCCCTGCTTCACCCAACTTGCCCTCCGCTGTCAGTCGCTGGTAGTCGGCCAGATCCCTGGCGGCTTCAGAGATGGTTGGGTTGAGGTCCGCCGTGGATGGGGAGGGAGCAGCTGTCGATGGCTGCGCGGCGCGCTGAGGCTCCGCAGCAGTAAGAGACGAACTCCCGCCGCCGAAAAGTGCAGCCAGTGCTGCCTCATAGGTTGATCCGTACGCCAGCCGGTCCTGCAACGCGAGCACCACCAGGCGCAGCTCCGGCATCGGGCTTCGTTCCGCCTGCAGGTAAATCGGTTCGGCGTACAAAAGTGCGCGCCCGGTCGGAATCACCAGGAGAGCTCCGCGCCGCACGTGCGAGCCCTGCTGATTCCACAATGTCAATTGTCCGGAAAGTTGCGCATTTTGGTCGATGCGCGCCTCGATCTGCAGCGGTCCGTCGACTAGCTTGTTCTTGGGGAAGTTGTACACCACCGCAGTCCCGTAGTGTGCGCCGTCACTGCGGCCGCCAATCCAGCCAATCATGTTGTTACGATTTGCCGGGGTAAAAGGCAGGATCTCGACAAACTCCATACCGGTTTCGTCCGGTAGTTTCATCAGCACGAAATTCGGCTGCACCGCCTGCGTGGTTTGTCCGCCCCCCTCACTCATGCCGACTTCGGTCGCGACTGTCCACAAATCCTCGCGATTGTAGAACACCTCAGGATTGGTCATGTGATACAGGCCGTAGACTTCTCCCTGCAACTTGAGCAACAGCTCCGGGTAGCGCATGTGCTTGCGCAGCCCCGGCGGCATGGCTGCCGCATCTTTGAACAAGCTCGGAAAAATGCGCCGATAGGTCGCGATGATAGGATCCTGATCGTCAAAAACATAAAAAGTAGTCGAGCCGTCGTAGGCATCGATGACTACTTTTACGCTATTGCGCATGTAATTGATGAGATCGTCGCCCAGGCGATAATGGGTGGAATATGGATACTGGTCCGAGGTGGTGAAGGCGTCCATGACCCATGACAGCCTGCCATCGTCACCGACCACAATGTAAGGATCCGGATCATAGGTCAGAAACGGCGCGAGGGTCGCGGCGCGTTCACGCACATTGCGGCGCATCAACAGCCGGCTTTGCGCATTCACATCATCGCTGAACGGTAACTTTCCCAGATCGCCACGGTCGAGCGCGAGCAAAATGCGGCGTAGCAAGCCGCCCACCGCAATGCCGCTGTCGCCTTGATACGAGGTGAGATTGTTGCTTTGGCCCTGGGGATAATTAAATTCCTGCTGGCGCGTCTTGACGTAAACGTCGGTGTTTGTCAGCTCGCCAAAATAGATCTCCGGCCGGGTTACATTTAGGCCGGGTACAGTACTTTGCACCGGCATATTACTTAGGTATAGGGTCGGCAGCCCCTCCGCGGTGAACCCGTTCACTGGGTTCATCGTTATACCGTAGCCGTGGGTGTAAATCAGCTTTTCGTTGATCCAGTTCCTGCTGCTTTCGGGCAGCTTCTCCACATTCAACTCACGGGCAGCGAGCATTACCTCGCGCAGGTCTCCATTGATTTGATAGCGGTCGATGTCGATATCGGGAAAGTCGTAGTAGGTGCGGATTTCCTGAATCTGACGCAGGGTGTCCTGGAGTGCTTTCCAATCCCACAAACGGATGTTTTGCAAAGTGGGTTGATTATTTGCGGGGTCTGCCGCACCCACGCTCGTCTCCGCGGCAAACTCGCGTTGCGAGAAACGGTCCAATCCGTATGCCTGGCGCGTCATAAGGATGTTGTGGGCAATGTAGGGTTGCTCGCGTACCAATTCATTCGGTTTGACGATAAAGCTGCTCATCCACCAGCCCGCCGCGCGAACGCCGGCAAAACATAGCGCGGCAGGCAGAATCGCCGCCACCAACCAGCGCCCTCGTGCCCCCGTCATCGCATTTGCCGCGGCAGCCACCGCCCCGACCGCCAGCGCGATGGACACCAGCAGCAGACCGCCAAGCGTAATGTGGGCGTCGGTGTAGGTGACGCCGCCGAATACCGTAT
>DASRRN010000687.1:0-8919 GCA_035695685.1 Acidobacteriaceae bacterium
CCTCCATTAACAATTTGATCACCATTGACGCGCCGCACCGAGGGCGTTATCGTTGAGCAATCTGGTGTTCGGGAAGGCGGTGCGAATCCGCCACTACCCCGTAACTGTAAGCGCCGAGAGCTTGAACCAATTTGCTGGAGCCACTGGGATTTAAATCCTGGGAAGGCTGTTCAAGATCGACGAAGCGTAAGTCAGGAGACCGGCCGGATGCCCACCAGGGCCGTTTTCAGCTTCGATGGGAGAGCTGGAGAGCAACCTCGCTGACGTAGTTTGCTGGTCAGTACGGACGCTGCCCCTTATTAGATCCCGCTTCGCGCCAGAGCCCTGCCCTGCGCCAGAGGCGATGAATGCAATCGAACCAACGCAATATGGTAACCCTGGTGCTTGGGGGTGTGCGCAGCGGCAAGAGCCACTATGCACAGAAGATTGGGGAGCACGCCGGGCAAGTGGTTTTCGTGGCCACAGCGCAAGCCTGTGACGACGAGATGCGAGCCAAGGTCGACCGTCACCGCAGCAGCCGCCCGCAGCAATGGAAGACCGTCGAGGAGCCTCTGGCGTTGGCCGAGGTCATTGCCCAACACGGTCCTGCCTGCGACTTAATGATTATCGATTGCCTGACCCTTTTTGCCGCCAACCTGCTCGATGCCAGGCTTGATGCCAAGGTTGATGAGCAAATCGCCATCAATGCTCTCAGCCTCGCGTTGCAGTCGCCTCCCTGTTCCGTGGTTCTGGTATCGAACGAGGTTGGCAGTGGCGTGGTGCCGGAATATCCATCCGGCCGGCGTTTCCGCGACCTGTTGGGCGAAATCAACCAGATCGTCGCCCGGGTGGCGTCCAACGTGCTCCTGCTGGTCGCCGGTCTTCCCTTGGTCCTCAAAGGTGAGGCCGTCCCCCAGGTGAACCTCCCCCAGGTGAACCAATGATCGGTTGGATGGTGGGCGGCACGGCCAGTGGTGTGGGTAAAACCACGGTGTCCCTGGCCATCATCGCCTGCCTGCGCAGGCGCGGCTACGTGGTCCAGCCCTGCAAAGGGGGGCCCGACTTTCTCGACACCACCCATCACAGCCGGGTCGCAGGAAGAGGAGCTCGCAATCTGGATACCTGGATGCTCAGTCCGGAGGCGAATCGCGAAGTGCTTCGCCGGGCGGCGGTTGGCGCGGACGCTGTTGTCGTCGAAGGAATGATGGGGCTTTTCGACGGCAAGGACGGGCTCACGGAAACCGGCAGCAGCGCCGAGATTGCCAAAATGTTCAAGCTCCCGGTACTGCTCGTGCTGGATTGTGCCAAGAGTGCCCGCAGCGTGGCGGCAACGGTTCTGGGCTTTGAGTGCTTCGATCCGGATTTGCCTCTGGCCGGCCTCATCCTCAACCGGGTCGCCGGCCCCCACCATTACCACCTGATCGAAGCAGCCATCCAGGCCCGCTGTAAGACGCCTATTCTGGGCTGGCTGCCGCGGGAGCCGAAGATTGCGATCCCCGAGCGCCACCTTGGACTGCATGCAGCGGAGGAGAGCGAGACATCGCTCGACAGCCTGGCCGACCTGGCAGAAACGCACTTTAAGGTCGAGGCGATCCTGCAGCTTGATTTCCCTCTCGAGACCGCTTGCCACTCCGCAATCAAGATGGAGTCGCATCGCTTGCGCATAGGCGTGGCCCGGGACCGCGCATTTTCCTTTTACTACGAAGACAACCTGGATCTGCTGCGCGAGCAGGGAGCGGAGATTATCCCCTTCAGCCCGATCGCCGGCCGGGCGCTCCCGGCGGAGCTCGATGCGCTCTATTTCGGGGGCGGATATCCCGAGCTTTATGCCCGGGAGCTCAGCGAAAATACACCGATGCTCGACCAGATCCGCGCCTTCACTCGACTCGGAGGGCACGTCTATGCCGAGTGCGGAGGCCTGGTCTATCTTTCGCAACAGTTGCGCGCAGCGGATGGAACCGTCTATCCCCTGCTGGGGATCGTGCCCCTGGCGATAGAGATGACCAGCCAGCTGGTGGACTTCGGTTACGTCACCGTCACTTTTACACAAGACTGTCTGCTCGGCCCAAAGGGAACCACGATTCGAGGACATAGTTTTCACTATTCCCGTATGTGCGCCGGCACCGAGGTGGAGACCAGCTACCAGGTGGACTTTTCCCTTTTAGGGAAGCAGCAGCCGGAGGGGTTCACTTGCGGCAATGTTCTCGCCAGCTATGTACACCTGCACTTTGGCGCTAACCCCACCGTCGCGCAGCACTTCCTGGCGACGCTTCGGAGCGCGCGGCAAAGAGAGGCGGCGACCGCATGAGGAGAGTCCTGCTGATTTTCGTCATGCTGATGGCCGGCATCTCCTCAACGGCACAGGCGAGCCGGGTGGTGACCGATGAAACCGGACGCAAGGTCACGGTCCCCGACCATCCGCATCGGGTGATTTGCCTGGTGCCCAGTATTACCGACACTGTTTTCGCACTTGGATCGGGTGACGACGTGGTTGCCGTGAGTGACTACACAACGTACCCAGCAGCCGCCCTGAAGAAACCAAGTATCGGCAGCCTGGTAAAGCCCTCGGTCGAGACCATCCTCTCCTTTCATCCCGACCTGGTGGTGGGAAGCAGCATTCCGGGATCGACGGAAACCGCAACCCAACTAAAGGCCGTCGGTGTACCCGTCTATCTGGTGGATCCCCAGGGTCTCTCCGGCATCCTGCGCTCGGTCAAGAGCGTGGGCCAAGCACTCAACCGCGTTCCGCAAGCGGCTGCTCTTGACGCCAGCCTTAGCCGGCGCATCGCCGCCGTCAAGGCACGAACAGCGGGAAAGCCGGCGCCAAGAGTTCTGGTTCCTGTTTGGTACGACCCGATCATCACTATCGGCAAGCACGCGTTCATCAGCGAGATCGTCGAGGTTGCGGGAGCGAAGTCAGTGACCGACGATCTAATTCCCGATTGGCCACAGATCAGCATGGAGACAGTGATCGCCCGCGCACCGGAAGCTCTATTACTCATCCGCGGGGGCAAACTCTCCATCGACATGCTGCGGAAACAACCAGGCTGGAGCAGCCTGCCCGCAATCCAGAACGATAAGGTTTATTACGTCGATAACGGCATACAGGAGCCAAGTCCAGTGGCCATCGACGCATTGGAGGAATTAGCCAAAGAATTTCATCCTTAGGACGGGAGTGCCCCGTTCTTCAACCGATCACCACGGCAAGGTAACGAGAAGGCGGTGCGAATCCGCCACTACCCCGTAACTGTAAGCGCAGAGAACCCGGCACGGACGTTAAAGCCACTGGGACGTGTCCTGGGAAGGCAGCCGAGGTTTGTTGACGCGTAAGTCAGGAGAACGACCTTGCTTAACCAACCCGAGGGGGTACGCAATGTTCGATCTTTCTATTTTCCGTGGGGCTTTCGGGGTTGTCGTTTTGTCTCTCCTGCTTCTTCCTTTGTCCGCTCTTGGAGCGGAGGGTGGAACTTTGCGCGGAACCGTAACCGACCCGCTGGGCGCCGTGGTTGTCTCCGCGACCGTAGAACTCCTGGACGGCACATCCGTCACGCAGGAAACGAAAACAGATGCAGCGGGTAACTATAGCTTCCATGTGCAGAAATCCGCTCGTTACCAGGTTCGGGCGGCTGCGCCCACTTTTCAATCCACCACCAGCGACGCAGTCTTCGTCACCGCCTCGGGCAAAGCCCAGGTGGATGTGACCCTGGCAACGCAAACGTTGACCGAACAAGTGACCGTAACCGCCACAGGAACACCTACGCCCGAAGCCCAGGTGGGCGCGCCCGTAAGCGTGCTGAACGCGGATCAGTATCGCTACTCGACCGAGGTGCAGGACCCACTGCGCCTGATCCCTGGTGCGCAAGTGACTCAGGTCGGGCAGGTGGGAGGCACCACCGGCTTGTCGATTCGCGGGGGCAATGTTAACGCCAATAAGGTGCTGATCGATGGCGTGCCGGCCGACGATATAGGAGGCGCAGTTGAATTCGCTAACATCGATGCGGTTGGCATCGACAAGGTCGAAGTCTTGCGCGAGCCGAACAGCGCACTCTATGGCTCCGATGCCCTGGCAGGCGTGGTGAGCCTCACCACCGCTCGCGGCAGCACTCTGCTTCCCTTGTTGACTTACTCCGGCGATGGAGGCAACTTCAATACCTTCCGCCAGGTAGGCACGGTGAGCGGTACCTATCGTCAATTTGACTACTACTCGGCCTTTGCCCGTACAGACACGCGCAATAACCTGCCTAATGATGCATTCCACAACGGGACCTATGCGGGAAATTTTGGTTGGACCCCGAATACCGCCAACGACCTACGCTTTACCGTGCGGCACCTCACGGTCGCTGCCGATCAACCGAATGCCATCCTGCTTTACGGCATTCCCGATGCGGCAAGCTTGAAGGAGCGTGACAGCTACTACAGTGCAGCCTGGAACAACCAGACCACCGGGAAATGGCACAACCAGGTACGCTATGGCGGCTTGCGCTTGAATTACAACTACACCGACTACTCCGCGACTGGGATTTATGATCCGGACGAAGACGTTTACCTGGGCGCTCCGGTCAACATACAGGGTGCGAACGGCTATCGGGTAAGCGGGCAGGCGATTTTTCAATACGGGACGAGCTACGGCTCAACCTACCCCAACAACTATCTCGCCCCCAGCAAAAGGGACTTCGTGTATGCGCAGTCCGATTACCGGGTCAATGCGCATATCGTTGCGCTGGGCGCGTTCAAATATGAAGATGAGCGCGGCTCGACTCTCAGTTCAGGCGGAACGCAGACCGCTATTGAGCGCGGCAACTACAGCTACACGGTCCAGCTCGCGGGAGATATAAAGAACCGTCTCTACTACACGGTAGGCAGCGGGCTTGAAGACAACGGGCTCTTCGGGTTTGCAGCCACGCCTCGCGCTTCCCTCGCCTACTATCTCTTTCGCCCCACGAATACCGGCTGGTTAAGTGGAACCAAGCTGAACTTCAGCTTCGGAAAAGGTATCAAGGAACCGAGCATCTATTACCAAAGCATCTCGCTCTTTGACATCCTGGACGCATTGCCGGACGGTAGCGAGTTGATCAAGCAATATGGGGTGTCTCCGATTGGGCCCGAGACCTCCCGCACCTACGATGGAGGCGTCGATCAGCAGTTTTGGAATGGAAGGGCCCGGGTCAGTCTGACCTACTTCCACAATGAATTCACCAATGGTGTGGAATTCGTGCCGCAATCAGCGTTGCTCGCGCTCGGTTTACCCGCCGCCAGCAACCCAGCGGTTGAATTTGGAGCAGCGGTCAACTCCGAGGCGTTCCGGGCCCAGGGCGCCGAGGTCGCGACCGAGTACAAGATCGGCACCCATCTTTTTGCCCGCGGAGGTTACACTTATCTGGACGCGGTGGTGCAGCGCTCTTTCTCGAGCGAGTCGTTGCCCAGTTACAACCCGAATTTCCCCAACATCCCGATCGGTGCCTTTTCACCGTTGGTGGGTGCCAGGCCTTTCCGCCGCGCCCCTCACTCCGGTTACTTTGGACTTAGCTACAACCGGTCCAAATGGTATGGCTCGTTTACCGGGACGTTGGTCGGCCGGCGTGACGACAGCGACTTTCTTACCGACTCGGAGTTTGGCAATAGCCTGCTGCTGCCCAACCGCAATCTCGACGGCGCGTACCAACGGCTTGAGCTTGGCGGCGGCTACCAGGTTACTCGCTCGCTTACGGCTTACACTGATATGCAGAATCTTTTAAGCGAGCATTACAGCGAAGGGTTTGGTTTCCCCGCGCTTCCCTTCACTGTTCGGGCCGGTGTAAAGATCAGCTTTGGAGGCGAATCTTGGCGATTGAAATAGCCACGGTATCCAGTAGCCCGGCGGCTTCCAACCAGCAAGGGATCCCGCCCGAAGTCAGCAAGCGTGAAACAGGCAAACTCAGCCCTGTGGCGCTCATTGTGCTGTTGACGGCGGCTCTGGGCCTGGTGACCCTGGTCTCGCTCGCCACCGGCGCGGTGCCCATCTCGCCCCGCACCATCTTTGCCGCCATGTTCGGACATGAACCACTTAGCGAAATGCAGCGGCTGATCCTGTTTCATCTGCGTCTCCCGCGGGTGCTGGCTTCGGGATTGGTGGGGTCGGGGCTCGCGCTGTCTGGACTTCTGTTTCAGGGGCTCTTTCGCAACCCCATCGCCGATCCATATGTCATCGGGTCTTCGGGAGGGGCGATCTTCGGCGCCTGCATTGGGATCTCTTTCTTTTCCCAGTGGTCGACTTTCGGCTTCAGCGCCACCGCGCTGCTGGCCTTCGCCGGGTCGGCGGTTACCATGGCGCTGGTGTACTCGCTGGCTCGATCGGCTGGTAAGACCAACGTTGTGACCCTTCTGCTGGCAGGCTTTGCCATCAGCATCATGTTTACCAATTCAAGCTATTTCTTTGAGCTCTTCGATAAAACGGGCACCGGTAACCGGGTTCTTGCCTCCTGGCTGCACGGTGTAATCGGCATACCGTCCTGGACCCAATTAGCAGTAAGTACCGCTCTGCTTGCCTTGGCAACTGTGGCTGCGCTTCCCCTGATGAGGACACTGAATACCCTGGTTCTGGGCGACGAGTACGCGCAGCAACTGGGGATAAGGGTCGAGTCCGCACGCGTATACATTATTTTGATTGGGTCCCTAATGACCGCCGTGGCGGTCTCGCTCGGTGGCATGATCATGTTCGCCGGGTTGATCGTGCCTCACGTCGCGCGCCTGCTGCTGGGGCCCGACCACGTTCGCCTGCTACCTGTGGCCGCGCTTGCCGGGGCCATCTTCCTTATGCTTGCCGATACCCTCGCGCGAACCATCTTTGCTCCCTCAGAGGTTCCGGTGGGCGTCCTGATCGCCTTTGTCGGTGGCCCCTTTTTCCTTTACCTGCTGCGCAATATGAAGCGGAGCTATGCCGTATGAGCTATCTTTTGCGCCTGGATGGCGTGCATTTTGACTACCAGGGACACAAGGTCTTGCGCCAGGCGACTGTCGATCTTGCTGAGGGTAGCTGCAACGCCCTGATCGGGCTCAATGGATCGGGCAAAACGACACTGTTGCGTATTGCCGCCGGGGTCCTGCGCCCGGTATCGGGGAGTGTCACACTGCGGGGCCGGCCAATGGAGACCATCCCTCTCAAAGAGGCGGCGCGCACCATCGCCCTGGTGCCGCAGCAACTGGAGCTGCCATTCGCGTTTACCGTGCAGCAAGTCGTGGAGCAGGGCCGTACCCCATACATCGGTATGCTGCGGGGACCCGGGCGCAGCGATCGGATGGCGGTTGATCGAGCTCTCGATCTGGCGGATGTATCTGGCCTCCGCCATCGCATCTTCAACGAGCTGAGTGGCGGCGAGCGCCAGCGGGTAAAGATTGCCCTGGGCCTGGCACAGCAGCCCCGACTGCTGCTGCTCGATGAGCCAACCCAGAACCTCGATATAGGAAGGCAGGTTGAGTTGATCGACCTGCTCCACTTTCTCCGGGATGAGGGAATCACCATCCTTGCCTCCATTCACGACCTGCATCTGGTCGATAAGAATTTCTCCACTGTACTTTTGCTCAGCCCGGGGCAGCCCTTAGCTAGTGGAAGCCCGGAGCAGATGCTGAAACCCTCTATCCTGGAACGCGCTTTTCAGTGCCCGCCGGACCGTCACCCGCTACTGATCGAGCGCGCCGAACTCTACCGCAGGGAGGCCCGATGAACACGGTGATGGAACCCAACATCGAGGAAGTGATCGGAGCAATTGCCGCCCCACCCGAAACTTATCTGGCCCAGGCCAGAACTCGACTCGACGCGCTTACGAAACCGCTGGGGAGCCTGGGACGCCTGGAAGATTTAGCGGCGCAATGGTTCGCCATCCGCCAGGGGAACATCACTGGTCCGGTGAGCAAGGCGGTCTACGTGTTCGCCGCAGATCACGGCATCACTGCGGAAGGGGTAAGCGCCTATCCCGCGAAGGTAACGCAGCAGATGGTGCTGAACTTCCTTTCCGGAGGAGCAGCCATCAACGTGCTGGCTCGACTCAACCAGGTGGAAGTGAAGGTGGTGGATGTAGGTGTAGATGCGGATCTGTTCGGCTATGCCGGGCTAACGGACGGCAAGGTGCGCAGGGGCAGCAGGAATATGCTGCGAGAACCAGCGATGACCGCGGAAGAAGTAGGTGCGGCGCTCCTGGTTGGCCTCACCATGGCCGAGGCCGCTCATGAGAAAGGAAACAACCTGATCGCCGTGGGCGAGATGGGCATTGGCAACACCACCGCTGCCAGCGTCATGACAGCGGCGCTTACCGGCATGCCTGCCAGCCTGGTCACCGGTAAAGGCACGGGCCTCGACAGCGAGGCGTATGCCCGCAAATGCCGTACAGTCGAAGCAGTGCTGAAGCACCATTTTGCCCAGCCCACCGGCCCGCGCAAAATTCTTCGCTGTGCCGGCGGTCTTGAGATCGCTGCCATGACGGGAATGATTCTGGGCGCAGCGCGGCGCCAGATGGCCATCGTCATGGACGGTTTTATTTCGACCGCGGCCGCGGCCATCGCGTGCGGCCTTGCGCCTGCCGTGAGGTCCTATCTGTTCGCCGGACATCAGTCGCAAGAGCCCGGCCACCGGATATTACTGACCCATCTGGATATTGAGCCCATTCTCGACCTGAATATGCGCCTGGGCGAAGGTACTGGCGCCGTTCTGGCCATGCCTGTGCTCGAAGCGGCTTTGCGTCTTTACCAGGAGATGGCGACCTTTTCCTCGGCCGGGATCAGCGGAGCCACTGCATGAGCTTGCGCGCTCCGCGATTTGCGCTGGACATCGCGGTGGCTTTTCAATTCCTCACCCGGCTGCCGCTACCCCAGGTGGCCTTCGCGCCCGACGGCTTGGCCCGCGCGGTCAAGTTTTTTCCCCTGGTTGGCCTGGCGATTGGATCGGGCGCGGCGCTGCTGGAGAAAATG
>DASRRN010000688.1:0-5466 GCA_035695685.1 Acidobacteriaceae bacterium
CCCCGTTGGCTTGGTCAAGCCCTGACCCGACCGCGTAGTCGCGACGATCACCAGGCTGGTCTTCCCCCCGTACTCCGCCGGCGGCGCGCCTGATATCACCTCAAGGGACTGAATCGAGTTGGACGGAAGCTGGTTGGAGAACACCTTGCTCTGTTGATCTGTGATCGGCTGACCGTCTACAGAAAAGGAATTGGACGCGTGGTCGCCGAGAGCATGAAATAGACCATTGGAGTCGGCGGCGACGCCGGGCGAGGATAGAGTTACCAGGGAACTTAGAGAGGATGATTGGCTTTCGAGGGGCAATTTCTGGAAAAGTCCACGATCCACGTCGGTGTGAAAAGTCGGGTCATTCTCTAACAGATCCTGCGAACCTTCCACGGTCACGGTCGTGGAAGCGCCCGCCAGTTTCAAGGCAAGATTCAAATTCAGGGGTATATTGGATCGCACATCGGCATCTTGAGCCATGCTGCCGAAGCCGTTGGCCGTCACCGCAACATGGTAGGGGTTGAAGGGTAGATTGCTAAACTGGTACCTGCCGGCGCCATCCGTCTTTGCCGTTCGGAGATAACCGCTCACTGGGTTTTCAATCGTGACGGTTGCACCGGGGACGACTGCGCCAGACGGATCGGTGACCACGCCGCTTATCGAGCCAGAGTTAGATTGCCCCTGGACCGTAAAAAACATCGCTGAAAATACAAGTACCAATACCAACGAGAGAATGCTGCGCGTAGGCATGCGCATGAGGAGCCTCCTGAGACTTATTGATTTTTGGGACGAAACTGCTTAAGCGTTGGCAGCGTCCACAGGCGGAGGCCGGGTAAAGAGAGAAAAGGTAAAAAAGAATTGCGTGCGTATCGGCTGCGGGGCAGTCGACACCCTCTCCACGACCAGCACAGTACGCGGCAGAGATTGGGCAACAGCTGGTTGAACGACCAGGTGGGCGGTCTGGCAAAGCGCACAATCGGACTGAACCGCTTGGCCGTCCGCATGGACGTGGCCGGCTTGCGCAATTCCGCCAAGGGTAATCAGTGCACAGCAGAAAAAGCCGAGCACTACCCACAGCAAATGACGTGTTGTTAGATTACGGCTGCGCCCTGGCATAAGGCTCTCCATAGATCCTGTGTTGTTGCGTTCGACGTTGCTTTATGCGAAAGCAATGCCCACAGGCGGAGGCCGGGTGAAGAGAGAAAATAGAGAGAAGTGTCGAGCACGAATCGGCTCAAGCGCCGTTGCTACGGCCGCTATGGTCCTTATGGTATGCGGCAAAGATTGCGAAGCAGGCGGCTCAACGACTACGTGGGCCACGTGGCAAAGTGCGCAATCAGAGTGAACGGCCTGACCGTCAAGGTGGATGTGCCCAACCTGCACCGTCGCGGCGCAGACAATGAGTACACAGCAAAGGAAGCCAAGCCCCACCCAGAGCGAACGAAGTGCTCTCCCATTGGAGCGGCCACTTACCATCTTAGAGAGTATAACCTATTCATATTGCCTGACAGCTGGCGGGGGTTCTCCAATCTTCGCTGCAATCTCAGCTTGGAGGTCCCTTTTTGCATCGGGTGAAAATCGTCTCTTTTGTGTTATTGGGGCTTGGCGCGGCCGCCTTAGTCGCAGAGCAGCCTTCGCTTTCCGCTCCGGTCCAAGAACCCGGTGCCAATGAACCCGGTGCCAATCAAACAACAAGTCCTCCTCCCCAAGCACAGCCGCCGGGGCTACCGCCCGCTCGCGTAGCCCCACCTTCGGCTTATCCGGTGAGGCCGCCTGCAGACCCCGCCGACGTTATGCGTGGTCGCCAGATTTTTAGCGCAAATTGCAGTTTTTGCCATGGCTCCGATGCGCGCGGCGGCGAAGGCGGCCCTAATTTGATCCGTAGTCAACTCGTTTTGGACGATAAGAAAGGTGAACTGATCGCTACCGTTGTCCAGAACGGCCGCCCCGACAAGGGCATGCCAAAATTTGATCTCACTACAGAAGAAATTTCGACCATCGCAGCTTTCATTCATAGCATGCCGGTCGGCGGTCGCGCTGCAACCACAGGCACGGTCGATCCATTGGTGGGTGATGCCAAAGCCGGTGAAGCTTACTTTAACGGACCTGGAAAATGTTTTACCTGCCATTCCGTTACCGGAGACCTTGCCGGCATCGGCGCAAAATACGTGGACGTCAGGGCCCTGCAAGGCGCAATGCTATCCGGAGAAGGAAGAGGGGAGTTATCGGAAGCTCCCAGGAAGACGGTGACGGTGACGCTCCGTACTGGACAAACCGTGGAGGGTACGCTCGACCAGATCGATGACTTCATTGTGTCGCTCACCGATGCGAACGGAGTCTATCGCAGTTTTCCCCGCCAGGGAGATTTTCCCAAGGTCGTCGTGAAAGACCCGTTGCAACCGCATCTGGATATGCTTCGGACCTTGAAAGATGAAGACATCCATAATCTGACTGCCTACCTGGTGACACTGAAATGAAGATGGCAAGAAATATCGTGCTCGCAATTTCCTTCATTGGCTTAGCTGGCGCAGTGTCAGCACAAGGGCTGGACCCTGTGTTGCTGACTAAACCAGCAACGGATTCCTGGCCCACGTACTCCGGAGACTATTCCGGCCGGCGTTTCAGCTCACTGAAGCAAATCAATCAGACGAATGTGAAGGACCTGGGCCTTGCCTGGGTAAGCCACCTGGCTCCCGGACCCGGTCCCACCGGACCATTTGTCAGGCACGGTCCGGGCAACCCAGCGACGATCATCGGCGGTGAGATTGAAGAAGCAGTCCCGGTACGTGGCGCAGGGCATATCTCAGGCGCGGTGCTGCAAGTGAACGGCATCCTTTATGTTTCTATCCCCGACAATGCCTGGGCCGTCGACGCCCGCAACGGAATGGTGCTGTGGCACTACTTCTGGAAGACCAAGGGCGGTACGCACATCGGGAACCGGGGCATGGGTATGTATAAGGACTGGCTCTACTTTGAGACGCCGGACGACTACCTGGTTTCGCTGGAGGCCAAAACCGGCAAGGAGCGTTGGCACAAGGTCATCTCAGACTTCAATGAGCAATACTTCTCGACCATCGCGCCTATTGTGATCGGCAATCATTTGCTGGTCGGCACCGCCGACGATTTGGATTCCCCGGGCTTCTTGCAATCCTTTGATCCGGAAACCGGCGACCTGCAATGGAAGTGGTACAGCGAACCGGAAAAGATGGGAGATCCCGGATCGCAGACCTGGCCGAACCTGGACGCCATGCGCCATGGCGGTGCCGGTACTTGGGTTCCAGGAAGCTATGACCCCAACCTGCATCTTTATTATTTTGGAACCGCCAACCCCACTCCTGCCTTCTCCGGTGTGACCCGCGAAGGAGACGACCTATATACGTCCTCCATCGTCGCCCTGAATGTTGATACGGGAAAGCTCGCCTGGTATTTCCAGCCATCGCCGCACGATACCCACGATTGGGACGCGGCCCAGACTCCGATCATCGTCGACGGAGAATTCAAGGGCAAACCACGCAAGCTATTGCTCGACGCCAGCCGAAACGGATATTTCTTTGTCCTCGATCGCGTGACCGGCGAGCACTTACTAACTGTGCCTTATGCGGATTCATTGAACTGGGCAACGGGCATTGATAAGTTAGGCCGGCCTGTCCGTGATCCGGAAAAGGACGCATCTCCGGGTGGGGCCTTGGTATCGCCTGATTCGGATGGCATCGTAAATTGGCAGCCGCCTACGTATGATCCGCAAACCGGACTCTTCTACGTAGCCACCGACGAGGTGTATTCGGTTTTCTATCGCACGGAACCGAACGTCAGGGCCCTGCAGGGTCTGAACGGTATTCAAGAGCAGAGAGTCGGACAGATGGGAAAATACATCACAGCGATTGATTACAAGACAGGCAAGATCGCGTGGCGGCATCTGCAGGTTTCAGTCGGAGAAGGCGAAAGCAATACCGGGCTGACCACAACCGCCGGGAAATTGCTTTTCGGTGGCGACGCCAACGGCAACCTGGTCGCTTACGACCCGGTGAATGGAAAGCCGCTTTGGCATACTCACCTCGGCCAGGTATCGAATGCAGTCGAAACTTACATGCTTGACGGACACCAGTACATCCTGGCCGCCTCGGGCGATACTCTCTATGCGTTTGCTCTGAACTTCTAGGCCTGACTGAGCTACCCTGGTACCCGAATCCTAGGGCAGCGGAAAAATGAACGGTTTCTGCGGAAACGAGATAAAGACCATACCCCAGGGCCGAAAGAGTGTGCGTACGAACTCGCTTTTTGAAGGGTACGGCCTTTAGACCGTACGTTTAGCAGTCAAGGTGAATCGGCTTCAGCCGCTGAGGGCTGCTCAAGCGAACACAAGAGATGCCCTCAGGGGCTAAAGCCCGTCCTATCTTGCGTAGTTAACGTACGGGCTGAAGCCCGTACCCTTCAAAACGGGAGTTCTCACACACACCCTCAAGGCCAGATGATTTTGCTGCGTTTGTGTACGGGTTAAAGCCCCTACGTACCGGCCCGAACTTTCAGCCGAGTTTTTCCGTAGCCTGCTAGGGAAGCTCACGATAGTGCGCTACACGAACCGTTGCTGGACCAGCCAAGGCCTCCAGGCTGTCAATATCGAATTCCTTGTAAAGATCGAGACAAAAGAGCTCTGGCGCCTGTTCGAACTCGACTGGCAGGTTGAATACGTAACTCAGACTGTGCATACCGTTGCGCACCGAAATTTCCGAAAACAATCCCGGCTCCAGGGCCGCAGCGACCAGCCCAATCGCCTGGGTCCGTATGCCTCCCGTTTCGAGACGCACTTTGGCAGCGCCTGAACATTTCTCCGCCCAGCGAGCGACACCGATGAGCTGCGCGGCCTCTATTCCGATGGTGCGGTCGCCGTTGGCTTCTATCTTCGATCGCAAAGAAGAAAAACCAGCCACCGGATTGGCCGCTTTCACCCGCTCATCTTGCCAGCCACCGCCCGACAGACCAGTTACGCCAATCCGAGTCCGGTCTACGTTCGGGTCGTTGTAGAGGTAATCGAGGCCCCTGCGCATTTCCAAATAAAAGATGCCCAGTACGTTGGCGCCGGCCAGGTCCAATTGCGCACCTAACCAATGGTCGTTTCCTTTCTCGTTGAGCTCGCCATGCAAGAACCAATCCAGGCTCAGCGCCACCACCCCGTGCTTGGCGTAATTAATGCACCGCTTCTGCTTGAACTCAATGGCTTTTCCCACCGCACCCACGTGGCCGTGCACGTGCAGGATTGCCGGCATTTTGCCGCTCGGATGCTGAGGTTCATAGAGAAGCGCAGTGGAATAGAAACCGGGAACAATCTCGTAACGTAACTTGCGAATACGATAGCCTCCACCGGTTTCGATCACTCCAATCTCTTCGAACCTGGGCGCTGAGTCCACCCATTCCTTGGGCCATCCATGAAACGCCACATCATCAATCAGGTGGCGCCGGAGTCGCGCAGCTTCCGCAGTCCAC
>DASRRN010000689.1:0-3711 GCA_035695685.1 Acidobacteriaceae bacterium
CGTTTCTACAGCGATTTGTCACAAAAGTATCTGGCAAAGGTGGTGACGAGGATTCGGCTGCAGGCTCGTTCGTGAGCATGCTTACGATAGAGAATAGTGATTTATTGATAGAAATGAATAGTCGATCGGGTTACAAACAGAGGCGTCGTCTGCAAGTAAGAGATCAGGAGAAGATCGATGGACTACGAGGCAAACGCGCGGGAATATATTCTACACGCTCTGAGGCGTGATCGATCGGTGATTTTCGCGCGAGCCGAGGGCTCCAGGTTGTGGGACATTCACGGCAAGATGTACCTCGACACAATGTCTGGTTCGGCCGGTCCGGCCATGGTGGGTCATGCCAATCCGAAGGTGGCGGCGGCGGTCGCCAGGCAAATGGCGACCCTGCCTTCAGTAAACATCGTTCATGACAGTGTGCCCGTGATTGAGTTCTGCACTCGGATTGCCGGGCTTGCACCGGCTAATTTGTCGAAGACGTTTCTGTGCGTTGGCGGCGGCGAGGCAGTAGAGGCTGCCATTAAATTCGCGATGCGCATCACCGGCCGAACAGAAGTGCTCTCTCTCACCGGCGCCTACCATGGACAATCGTTTGCAACGATGGGCCTGGGCGGGATGAGCACGAGTAGAACGTGGATGCCGGGCGCTCCTCGCTGGCCGAACTTTCGTCAAATCCCATCGGCTGATACATACCGTCCACCATTGGGCGAAGATCCGAATAGCTGGCGGGCAGCGGTGCACGCGCTTGAGGCAGAACTGACGGGGAACGCGGGCCAGGTTGCGGCTTTGATTATGGAAGTAGTGCAGGGACCAAACGGCCATACCGTTTATTCGCCGCAATACTATCAAGAGGTGCAGCGGGTCTGCCGCGAACATAACGTCCTGCTGATCGTTGATGAGATACAGACTGGCCTGTGCCGATGCGGCACCACTTGGGCTTGTGATCTTTACAATGTGCAGCCGGACATCCTTGTGGTCGGTAAGGCGCTGGGTGGAGGAGTGCCGATCGGGGCATTCATCACGCGGAAGGATCTGATACCCGAGGGCCTGGAGTCAGAGGCCTGGCACATGCTTACATTCATGAATCAGCCGCTCGCGGCCGCTGCCGGCCTGGCTGTTCTGGATATTGTGGAAGAAGAAAAACTGGCTGAGCGCGCGCAAACTTTGGGAGCGCTGGCGACGGAACGATTTCGCGATCTGGCGCGCCGTTACGATGTCATTGGCGATGTGCGCGGCCCGGGTTTGTTTATCGGTGTAGATTTTGTGGAGAACCGGCAAACCAAGACGCCGGCGAGCGCAGCATGCCGCAAGGCCTGGGACTTCGCTACCGAGCGCGGACTGGTCATACAATTTGGCGCGGCTACCGGTAACGTCTATAAATTCAAGCCCCCGCTGACGACGCCGCAAGCTGAATTCGATCGCATGCTGGAGATTTCAGAAGAGATTGTGGCCTTTATCCAGCGCGAAGTCGATGAGATGCGCAGAGTACCGTCGGTTACGGTTACGGCTGCTGTTTGCCAGTAAGCACCTGCTGGACGGGCGAAGTAGGTGGCGCACCTACGGCGCTCCCACGGCATGCCGGGGCGGGCGGGATCATGATGGGGATTCCAACCCAGCCCTTCCGGGCTGGGCTGACGGTTTAGCGGGCGGCCCTCCGGGCCTCGATGGGATCCGAGGGGCTATTAGAGTGTGCGTGAGAACCCCTTTTCCAAACTCAGTCCCGCAGGGATGGCTGAAAATCAGAGCTGTCCCAATCAGCCGATGAAGCGGGTTTTTTTGGCATGTGAATTGGTTGATTCCACGGCATGGAGGTTGGCCGAACCTGACGTGCGGCTAAGTCCTTTGTTTCATGAGGCTCTCAAAATTTTGCGTATATTTCCGCTCCCAGGGTGCTCGAAAGTGACCGACGGAAATAGTGAGTGATATGAGTGGTAAGCGTGGTAAGTCCGGATCGACAGCCAGAGGTTGTCCGAGGTAATTTGCCAGCGAAGCTGTTACGGCAAGTCGTAATTCTATGGATGATCCGCGTACGCGACCGGCGAATGGTCTGGCATAGCACGAAGTTATTGGTGGACACACCTGTATATATGCGGATTCGGGTTAGTTTGCAGCAGGAGAAACGCGGTTCTCCCCCGTGGTACTCATCGGGCGCGCCCAGGAGTTCCATCGAGAAAGGTTACCCCGCCGACTTCCAGGCGCAATTTCCCCCTGTGGCTAAAGAGTCAGGGTACCCAGGGCTGCGTCCCATAAGCGCTAACTTGTTTGGAATGTTTTTCTTCAAAACTCCCACAAAATCGTCATCCTGAGCGGAGCGCTTCGCAGATTCATCGCGTGACACCGCGCTGGATGGCGCGGAGTCGAAGGACCCCGAGGATGCTTATCTTGCCTATGCCGTTCGAAGCTTTTCAACCACCCAAGCCCGCACCGGACGGACCCGCCACGGTCTTTCCCTGGGGCCGAGAACAAGAACTGCTAGCATCTTGCCCTTTCCGGCAGCTACATCTACATTCTCGGCAGCCATACAGGCGCGCTTTACATTGGCGTCACCAGCAACCTGTATCTGCGCGTCATGCAACATAAGGAGGGCACATGGGAAGGTTTCACTGCGGCCTATGGCTGCAAGCACCTGCTCTACTTTGAGGGTTATGAAGACATTCGCAAAGCCATCGCCCGGGAAAAACAACTCAAAGGCTGGCGGGGCGAAAAAAAGCTCGACCTCATTCGCACTATCAACCCCGAGTTCAAAGACCTTTCACAGAGCTGGGGATGGAAGATGATTACAGCGCATGAAAAGATGTACCCGTGACCATCAGGTGGGTACCGCAGCAAGCTTCTGTACGCGGGCTTCGGTGGTTGAAAAGCTCTGAACGGCATAGGCAAGATAGGCATCCTCGGGGTCCTTCGACTTCGCGCCATCAAGCCCGGTGTCCCGCGAAAAATCTGTGAAGCGCTCCGCTCAGGATGACGATTTTGTGGAAGTTTTGAAGAAAAACATTCCAAACAAGTTAGCGCTTATGGGTGGAAGCCCCAAGCTCCCCGCTTATGGGTGGAAGCCCCAAGCTCCCCAATCAACGCCTAGCTAGGTTCTTCGTGACCTGGAGGACCGTCTAACGCGTGCGCTACTCCAATTCAATCGCATACCTGACAATCCTTTGTAAGCGGCGGTGCGTCGTCGAAGGCTTTGCTTTTGTAAAATTTGATAAAATTCGATGCTTTTTGATGTTTTGGAGACAGGAACAGCCAATGCGTTGGTTTTCATTTCTCGGAGAGCTCAGCGCCGCCGGGCAAAGGGGTTCCGTTTTATGGAGAAGGGGACCCTGGTGTCGGGAGCAAAATAATCGGCCATGGGGACACGAGGCGCCGATGAGGTCGTTGGCGAGGGGTTCAAGGGGGCGCCAAAGAAGCTGGGCTCGCTACGGTCAAGAGTTGGTTCGGGGGTAGGAGCTGGAACGGGGGGCGCGCCGTCGGCCCAGCCGGGAGCGGATGGGGGTTCGGAGGCGGGTTCTTCCTGGGCAGGGGGCGGGGGTGGCTGGGGGTCCACGTTTTCCGCAGACTGCTGCTTACGAAGCCACTCGGCGGTATAGATTTGCGCGGTAACGGGTGGATGGACGGATTTGTTCTGGGCGGCAGCGGCACGGCGATCAGGGACCAGGCCTTCGATGGCGACGATCATGGAGAGGGCCTTGACCTGTCCGGTAATGCTGCCGCGGGTCA
>DASRRN010000690.1:0-4723 GCA_035695685.1 Acidobacteriaceae bacterium
GGCTGTCAGTTGATCGAAGCCGGCAAAGGGCGCTGGATTCTCCAGGTGAGAGAAGCGCAGGCGGAACTTTGTACAGGCGCCCGCTGCGACTTGCGTGGTGAGGTGCGCACACGCCTTGGAACCGCGCAGCGCGGGGTTCACCGCCGCTTGAATGCCATGCACGAGGTAGTCGTGGAAGGCATCTTTGAAATAACCCCGGGATGGAGTTCCATAGAGGCGAACACTATTGGTCTCGTTCTCGCAGAAGAGGAGCTCCGCCTGGTCCTCGGCGTAGAAGTAATAGCTACCCAGATCAGGATGTTCCGCGACCAGGACCGAACCTCTTGCGCTGATTGCCGGCTTGCTCGCCGGTGGATTCCACGACCAGGTGTTGCGGAACCATAATTGGGGAAGCAGGTGCAATCGAGCGGCCTCGGGGCCGCGATTGCAAACGGTTATTTGTACCAGGATGTCGTCCGGGGCAGCTTGGAAATACTCGGCGAAAACGTCCCAGTAGCGATTTTCGTCGAAAATCCCGGTATCGATCAGCTCGAATTCGTTGTCCCCCAGTCCGCGACTGCGGTTCTCCTGCACCAACCGCTCGTATGGGTAGGCGGCCTGGGGGTACTTATAAAGCATTTTCAGGTAGGAGTGGTCCGGCGCAGCGTCCAGGTAATAGTAATATTCCTTGACGTCCTCACCGTGGTTGCCCTCGCCGTTGGTAAGGCCGAACAAACGCTCCTTCAAAATAGAGTCTTGCCCGTTCCACAGCGCGAGGGCGAAGCACAACCTTTGCTGTTCGTCGCTGATTCCGGCCAGACCATCTTCGCCCCATCGGTACGCGCGGCTGCGAGCATGGTCGTGAGGAAAGTAGTTCCACGCATCGCCGTTGGCGGAATAATCTTCGCGGACCGTGCCCCACTGGCGTTCGCTGAGGTATGGTCCCCAGAGGGGATTGGCGGACTTTGGCGGAACAGGGTTGGGCGATCCTGACATGAGTTTTCGGGTCAGCTTACTGGGGCCTTGGCAGATATGCCCGATTGTACCGGTACACTCGCTTTGAAACTAGAGATGGGCCAGTCCGCGCTGCAGAGCGGCAACCACCGCCTGGGTGCGGTCGACCACGTTCAGGCGCATTAGTATGACACTGACGTGCGATTTAACGGTGGCCTCTTTGATGGACAACTCGTCCGCGATTTCCCGATTGCTCTTACCGCGCACCAACAACGAGAGCACCTCACGCTCGCGGGTGCTGAGCTCACCATCCGGCATGCGCGAAGCCAGGGCGCGGGTGACGGGCGGAGGCAGGAAATTGCGGCCGGCATGTACCTTGCGCAAGGCTTCCATTAGTACTTCGTGGGGCATACCCTTGATGAGGTACCCCATCGCACCGGCTTCCAGCGCCTGATGGATATCCTCGTCGCCTTCGTAGGTGGTGAGCACGATGAAACGCGCCTGGGGAGCATTCCTCCGTATGGCGCGAATGACATCCACCCCGCTCTTATCGGGAAGCCTGAGATCCATCAGAGTGATATCGGGCCGATGTTCCCAGAACAGACGAAGTGCTTCCTCGGCAGTCCCCGCCTGGGCGGCTACCGTCATGTTCGGCTGAGACTGAATGATAGCGGCAATGCCGAAGCGCATGATCGGGTGATCGTCGCAGATGAGAATTTTAATCTTCTGTTCATCGCTCATATCGGTATGGTGTCCTCGACAGCCGGGGATTGTAGATGGGAACGCCGAACACTGAAGGAGACAGTGGTTCCCCGCTCCGGAACGCTGACGATGTGAATGCGGCCACCCATGCGTTCCACCCGTTCGCGCATGCCTTCGATTCCGTAGTGTTGCGCATCCTCCGCCTTGCGCGAGGTTGTGTCAAACCCGCATCCATCGTCGCTGACGCTACTGTCGAGTTCATCGCGGGTGTAGACCAGTTTGATCTGGATGCTTCGAGGACGTCCGTGCAATGCACCGTTGTAGACCGCCTCTCGAATCACCATGAGTAGCTCACGGGCCAACGAGCCGCGCACACTGAAGGGGCGGCCCTCTTCCGTGCAGTGCACCGCGATTCCGAATTCCTCGCTGGTTCGGGTCGCGATGGCAGCGGCCGAGATGCCCAGGTCGGCGACAGAATCCTCTTTGTGACGCAGGTTCCACACTGCTTGCCGCGCTTCGTCGATGGTGGAACGGACCTGCATGCGGGCATGATCGAGAAGATTTTCCTGCAAAGTGAGATTCTCGCGCCGCAAGCTGGAGATGGCTTCGAGCAGCGCCGAGATGCTGGTGCATCCCTGGATCACGGTGTCATGCATTTCCCGCGCCAGGCGGTTGCGTTCTTCGAGAACGGCTTTGAAGCGAAGCCGTAAGGAGCGGATACGGGACTGGTAGATAACTAAGATCAGTAGCCCCGCCACCAGCAGGCATAGAGTGAGGAACCACCAGGTGCCATAGAAGTGGGGTTTCTTTTGCAAACCAAAAGACACTTCCGAGACTGCCGACGGATTGTTTACTTCGAAAGCGACGACGTGAAATCGATACTTACCCGCGGGCAGGTTGGTGTAACTGGCAACGCGGCTGGTGCCGGCATAGATCCAGTCCTGGTCAAACCCCTCCAGCCGGTAGCGGAACCGAACGTCTTCCTGGGAGCGCAGCAGCAGGGGCGCAAAGGCGATTTCCAGCCGGGATAACGATGCCGGGAAAACCAGCGATGAAGCGAGGGGCAACTCACGGCCATCGGCCTTGATTCCGGTGAGCAGGGCCTGCGGTGGCGCCACATGGGGCGGTGGTTGGGGAAGTACGCGCACCGCGCCCCGGCTGCTGGCGAACCAGATTGCGCCATCTCGGCCTACGCAGCCGGCGGGCTGCCGCCCACCGTACATCTGCGCTGGGATGGTGTCGTAGGGAGGCTCGTAGACCTTCACCTTGAGATGCGATTCCCCGTCCGGCCCCTGCGACGGCAACGGGAATGAAGAGATGGTGGTTGGGCCACTGAGCCACAAAGAGCCGAGCCGATCGGCGAGCAGCTGATAGATACTGTTGTTCGCCAGGCCCTGCGCCGTGGTATACAGCGTGATCCGTCCTTCTTGATACCGAAACAGGCCATGGCTGCGGGTGCCAAACCACAGAGCCCCGTTCTTATCTTCCAGAATCGACCACACCTTTTCCTCGGCCAGCGCAGATGTGGCAGCATCGTGCACGAAAGCGCCGGCGTGCAGGTGGCTGAGACCGTGATCGGTGCCGATCCAGATGTCTCCATTGCTATCCTCAATCAGCGCGCGGGTGCTGAAGTAGGCCAAGCCATTGCTCATCTGGTAGTTCCGGGTATCCTTGCCGGCGATGCGGCTTACTCCTTCATCGGTGGCTATCCACACGGCGCCATCCCGGCTTTGCATAAAGGCGCGCACAAAATTATTGATCAGTCTCCCCGGGGCGGTGTAGCGGACAACACCTGCGCGAGTAAGGCGGTAGACGCCGCTGCCATCGGTGCCAATCCAAAGATCGCCGGTGCGATCCCGGAAGATATTCCGGATTGGCACATCGGGTAAGTTGGGGAACTTATACGGTTTGGCCACCCCATCGCGGATGGCGAAGACTCCCGATGAAACCGCCCAGATGGTTCCGTTAGGGTCGGCCGAGATAGTGCCAATGTCGGGATCCGAATCCCCAGGCAGCGGCAGCACGCTTACTGGGGTCTTGCTCAAGCGCACCATACCTTCCTGCGTGCCGACCCAGACCTGTTGCTCCGCGTCTTCGAAGAGGCTGAGGACAGTATTGCTGGGCAACAGGTCGGCGCTGGTCCAGTGGGAAAGGTCACCGTGGACGGAAAGGTCACCGTGGACATAGCGATAAAGTCCGTGCCCGATGCTGCCAATCCACAGGGCTCCGTCGCTGGTCTGGCGGAGGGTGCGAACCGTTCCTCTTATCTGCGTGACCGGCTCGAATTTTCCGTTCACCAGCCGGGCGAGGCCGCCGACCGTGCCCACCCAGATGGTTCCATCCTGGGTCTCGAGGATCGACTTCACTCGATTCTCGCTGTCTCGGCCTGGCAACTGCTTCTCATCGACGCCGGCTTGATCGAACACCAGGAGGGCCGAGCCGCCCACCCATACGCGGTGCTCACGATCCTCAATCATTGAATGGACGGCAAAGGCGGACGCGTAGGGAGAGGTATCAACCTGACGTAATTTGTCGTTCACCATCTGGAAGAGGCCGTTATCGGTGCCGATCCAAATACGACCCTGGCTATCCTCGATCAAACCACGCACGAAGCCGTTGCTCAAGCCGTCGGCCTGGGTATAGGCGCGAAAGACTCCATCCTTGAAATGCACCAGGCCCCCGCCTTCGGTGCCGATCCACAAGCTGCCATCGCGCGCGCTCAGTACGCAGAAGACGCTATTGTCGGCCAGAGCTGGGGTGGTGGCGTGGTCATAGAGATGGAAGTGTGATCCATCAAAACGCACCAATCCGCCGGTCGTGCCTATCCATAGATACCCATCCGGAGATTCCTGGATCGCCTGCACCGTATCTTCGGGAAGGCCATCTTGAATGCGCCAGATACGCCGGGTGTATTGTTCGACCGGAGCGGCAGTTGCGGCGCCAACCCCGGCCTTTCCCGCCCAGGCAAGCGCCAGGGGGCCTCGATCGGCGGTCAACACGAGCAATAGGGCGAAGAGCGCCACCGGGTACCGCCGCCGGCTGGATAGACAGGCCTTTTCGCGATTGCTCAGGAAACCAGACATTCCAT
>DASRRN010000691.1:0-6619 GCA_035695685.1 Acidobacteriaceae bacterium
GTTCAGGCCGAAGCCCTGCTTCAATGTTCCCTGGTGACGGTGCAGGGTAATGTCAGGAACCTTGTCGATATGGTTCTCATACGCAGCGATGGCCTCGCCGTAGTCACCCATGTTGGCGTGGTTCAGATAAGCCAGGGGACGTATGTGCGTCTCCAGGCCCTGAAACAATGGCGGCTTCCAGTCCAGTTCCAGATTTTCCGCGCGGGCGCGGCGCAGATCGGCATCGAGATTGATGCCGTTCGCCACCGTAGGCATCAGCGCTTCTCCAAAGCGCGCTTCGAACTTCGGACCGGCATAGCTCAGAATGGCGGCGACGGTGTAGCCGCGCGTGTTGGCGGCGTAATCGTAGGCGCCATTGTTATCGATGGCCCAATTGGTGAACTGCAGATGGCTATCGCTGCCTACGGCATTATTGTCGAAGAAGTCGACCAGACCCATTTTGCCCATGGCGAATTCAATGCGCTGCCTGGGAATCGATCGCTGCAGATAGAAAGGATTAGGCTGTTCTTCAACCCGGTCCGCAGTTACGGGAAGGGTATAGTGGACAAAATAACGCGCGGCATAGACGTCCTGGCCCAGGGATGGATTGCGCACCACGTCAAGATTGGTGAAGGCGGCCATCCCCAGCGCCTGGCTCAAGCCCTTCCCGCCAGCCTCCTCCGCATCGAAGATGAACTCAAACCAGCGGGTGAGCTTGATTCCGGTGTAGAGGGTAAGCACGCGGGAGAGCGCGGTCGTATCCACCCGGCTCTGGAAGCTGTTGGGCCCCGCGTAAGGCGAGTGGAACGGTTCGTGGGCCTGGAAGATGAAGTTGGCCTGCCCCGAAATCCAGATACGGTCGGCGACCAGATGGTGCGAAAAGACTGCTGGATTCAGCTGGTCGTCGGACTGATCCGCCTCTCGTTGGTTGATCTGGGGCAGCGATCCCCGATTAACCGGGGGTGGCGTTGGCGGAGGAAGTTGCGGCACAGAAGGGTGAGCCTGTGGAGCACCGGGCGGCGCGCTCACCTGGGCCAACAAAGGCAAAGCTGACAGGCACAGGAATATGGCGTGAAACAAAAGCCAAAGGCGCATCAAAACTCCGCGAAGGAATGAGGACCTCGCAAGAGATTAATTGACAGGACCTTAACAAATGTCACTAAGGCTTGAATTTCTTCTGTTTTTGTGGCGAAGAAGCAAAGGAAAGCATTCCATGCAAGCGGATCGGCGGGAGAACCGCTGACCACATGACACTCGGCCTGGTGAGGGCTTTAGCTAGAGGGTGTGTGAAAACTCAGAATTTACGAATTTAGTCCCGAAGGGACGGTTGAACTTAGCCCAGGACGCCAGTCCTGGGTTCGATTTGAAAGGACGACCCAGCCTTGTCCCGGCGTGCCGTGGGTCCCGCAGGGACGGCTGAAAACAGGCCGCGACGCAATCCTCCTTCAGCCGTCCCTGCGGGACTCAATCATCTTGCGTGCTGTACCCAGGACTAGCGTCCTGGGCTAAGTTCAACCGTCCCTCCGGGACTAAATTCGTAAATCCCGGTTTCTCACACACCCTCTTTTACCCCTGAGGTACGTCTTTCCACAGTCGGTGGCACGCCAGTGAATGAACTGCACTCCAAACCAAACATAGTTAATTCGCTAACTTGAACAGCTCTGCTGGCCTACTGTTCCGGCGAAGGATAATACCCGGGCCGATTGCGGATGATGTAGCCCGCATCCGGGCCACGCAGCTTGACGGAAATGCTGCGAAAGCCGCTGCCTGAGTGGTTCGAAGGATAGTAACCGAGCAGGTATTGCGTCCGCAGGTCTTCCGACAACTGGGCGAAGGTCCTGTCCAGCGAAGAGGCATCGGCATAGTAGTACTTGCCGCCGGTCTGTTGGGCCAGGGTGATCAGGGCGTGTTCCCCGGCGAGGTCGCGGCCGGCACTGGCATAGATGGGAACATCAATGATGGGGTAGACCATCACTTCCCCCCGCAACGCCTGTTCGAGCGCTTCGTCGTAAGTGGTGCCTTTCACGGTATTCCCGCCATCGGAGATGATCACCAGCACTTTGCGGCCGGAACGCGGCGCCAGGCTTTGCGACGCAAGATAAACACCGCTGTAAAGCGCAGTGGCCGCCCCTCGTTGCATGTCGTTCAACCCGCGATCGATGCGGCCGGCGTTATTGGTGAAGAAGATCATCTCGCGCACATTATCGGCAAACTCCATGAGATCGAGGTGATCCACCGGCCGCAGCAGTGAATGCACAAAGTGCTTTGCCGCCTCCTGCTCCACAAATAGGTCCTTATGCACACTGCCGCTGGTGTCGATGGCCAGAACGATTTCCAGCGGCAGCTCAGACTGGCGCTCGAATACAGCGATCCTCTGCGGATGGCCGTCTTCCGAGAGCAGAAATTCGTCCTTGGTCAGACCGGGGACCGGGGATCCTTTGTCGTCGGTCACATTGACAAAGACATTCACCAACCGGACATTGACGCTGATGGTCGGGGGCTCTGTGCGCTGGGCGTAAACCGCCAGGCCGAAGAGGGAAAGCGAGCAGCAAATTGCCACGCAAAGTGGCTTCACTTCTGCACCAGGCCGGAGGGGAATGGTTCGCCGTCGGCCCAGACCGCTCCATCTTCAAAAAATTCTTTCTTCCAAATGGGAACGGTTTTCTTGAGCGTGTCGATCAGCCAACGGCAGGCTTCGAATGCCTGGGCCCTATGCGCGGAAGATACGACAATGAGCACGCTGGTTTCCCCTACCGCCAGCCGGCCCAGGCGATGCACCATCGCAACCTGGCGAACACCATGCACGGTGACCGCTTCCTCGACCAGCGCCTGCATCTGGCGCAGAGCCATCTCCTGGTAGGCCTCGTAGACCAGGCAAAGAGTGCGCCTTCCCCGGGTGTTGTTGCGGACAATGCCGTCAAAGACCACCACTGCGCCGTCCTCGCCCTGTTTAATATCGGCCACCAGCGATGCCGCATCGATAGGCTCGCTCACCAGCGCAACGACCGGGTCACAGCCACCGCTCACGGGAGGAAGGAGTGCCACCTCATCTCCGTCGCGCAACAGGCAACCGCTCGGCGCGTAGCTCTGGTTCACGGCAATTGCCAGCGTTGACCATAACTTTGGTTGCTGTGGAAACAGTTCGCGGTAGTGACCAAGGACGGCATCCACGGTCGAGCCCTGAGGAAGCTCAAGCGCCTGGCTCTCGCTCGAGAGCATCTCTTTCAGCACTCCAAAGAACAGGACGGTGACGCGCATGGAAAGAGAATATCCGAAGGCCATCCCCCGATTTCCTGTTGGTATTGGTGGCGTTGACGAACCTCATGCGCCTTTCCTCAAGAGAACGGCGCACACACAATCGTTTCCAGCGCAGCGTGGCAGGAAATCCGGGTCTGACATGAGGTTAGACGCGGCCAGGCACAAAATGGCGTCCGCTCAGACCAGGACGGGTATGTTTGCGACTCCAGCGGTGCCAAAGACTCTGCGGTAGCGTGCAATTTCCGCTCGCAGGCCGGTTGCCTTGGAGAAATTGTCGGAGAGCTTCACCGCCGGCCGTCCATCGGCCTCGGTCATTTTGCAGATCAGGCTGCCGGGATGGAATCCGTTCCTTCCATTGGGGTGGCAACCCCGAAAATCATTGGTCAGCAGCGTGCCCCAACCGGCGCTGAACCGGATGCGCCGGCCTGGGGTCCATTTTGCTGGGTCATTGAGATCGGCCGCGCTGCGAAAATCCTCCGCTGTCAGGCCGGGCGCAATGTTACCCATGAAATAGGCATGAAGACCCAATATGTCTTCCACGTCCATGGCGTCTGAAGCGATGATCAGTTTCTGCTTCGGATCCCGGCCCCGCTGTTGCAACCAGGCGATATATTCGTCGCCCGCAATGTAGGGATCCTTGCTGTCGATGCGCTGCCCGGTCCAGTCCGCTGTCCAATCCGGAGCGTCGGCCAGGAACTGCGTCGTACCGTAGGTATCGGGCAGCATAATCCGGATGTCTTGGCCGTAGGTGCTTTGCCACAGCTCAAGAATCCGATACTGCGAACTTTTCAATTCCGCGTCGCTGGTGGCCATGGCCGCCAGCGCCATGGGTAGTTCGTGGGCATTGGTTCCTACGGCTTCGAGATTGTGTTTGTAAGCCAGGTAGGTGTTGGAAGTGCCGGAAAAGTGCTCGCCAAGTGCAGTGTTCATGGCCATCACGACATATTCCTGCCACAGGAAACTATGCCGTCGGCGGGTGCCGAAGTCGGCCACCCTTAGCTCGGAAATACCGGTGAGCCGCTCAATTTTGCCCCATAGTTTAGCTTTGGCCTGGGCGTAAAGGATGTCCAGTTCGAATTCGCTCATGCCCTTGAAGGCGGCGCGCGACTTCAGCTCGTTGAGGATAGAGAGCGCGTAGATTTCCCACATCGTCGCTTCGGTCCAAAGCCCATCAAACTCCAGATGGAATTCTCCCTCTCGCACGGTGAGGCGGTAGCTGGAGAGACGAAAACCATGGTCCAGCCAGTCTAAGAAGTCCGGCTCGAAGATGCCGCGGCGGCCGAAGAATGTATTGCCCGCTAACCAGATCAGTTCTGATTTGAGAAAGCGCAGGCTGCGCACATGCTCCAGCTGTTGCAATACTTCTTCGCGGGCAATCACGTCGGCCAGCCGCAGCGACGACGATCGATTGGTCACCGAAAACGATACCTGCGTGGTCGGAAAATGCTTCCAGATGAACTGCAGCATCAGCAGCTTGTAAAAATCCGTATCCAGCAGGGATCGCACCACCGGGTCCAGGTCCCAGTTGTGGTTATGCGCCCGCTCCGCAAAATCAATGATCATCGATGTCCTTGAATCAAGTCTCTATAACGAGATTCGCATCTCGAACTTCTGCGCGGCAGGCTCGACGATCTGCACCACTCCATGTCCGGGATTGACCTCTTCACGCAGACGCAGCAGGCCGAGCTTCTTGAGCTTATTCACATCCCTGGTCACCGAACCTCGATTGCGGCCCAGTTCCTCCGCCAGCGCTGAAATGCTCAGCCGCTTCTTCCGAACCACCTGGCAGAGCCGGATGCGTTGTGCCGTGAGGCATTCAATCATCTGGAGCGGGTCTTCGAAGGTGATGACCCTCTGTGCTTCCACCTGCTCGCCCTTCGACATTTTCTCGGCGCGCTCCAGGGAGCGCCGCACGTGACCTTCGAATCCGTCGAAGAAAACCTTAGTCTTCATAACTTCTCCTGAGTGCTCGAACTTCCCGATAAAAGCGTCTCGCTGTTGCCGCATAGTGTGTGAAGAGAACCGGGCTCACGTCGCCCATGTAATGACGCTCATGAACACCGTGTGCATTGTCAAAGCCAAGCACGCGCCCGTTATCGGCTCCGAACCGATGGGGCAGAAGGAAAGCAAGATTGTAGCGAACGACCAAATCCTTTGCGTCAACCCAGACCTCCTCACGCACGATACCGACCCCACCCGCACACCAAAACTCGGTCTCGTCATCAGTCTTCTTGCGAGGGCGGCCCCTTCTTGCCACCAGAGGATTCTAGCTCAGGTGATGCATTTAACGCAACAGCTGTGGTTGGAACCCGTGCTGCCTCACGGCATAAGATCGGGTAGGAGGCGGGATTGCTCCCGCCGTCCTCCCACACCACACGGACGTGCCGTTCGGCATCCGGCGGTTCATGAAACAGACTGGAAGCGTCGGTGAGTATCCATCAACGAAACCAGCCCCATGCGATCGAACCAGTTCTTGGGGTAGGCTTGGTTCATATGCGAGGCACCGCCGTTCCACCACGGGCCTCGCCCGTTGGTAGCCGACTTCCACGCCCGAACCTTATCTATCCCAGCCTTCATCAGATTCCGCGCTCGCCGGTAGACACGCTTCCATTGCCGCCACAGTAGCGTCCGCAGCTTGTGCCGCAGCCAACCATCGAGTTCCTCCAACACGTTCTTTACTTCGGTGAGTCGGAAGTAGGCCATCCAGCCCCGCAGGACGGGATTGAGCCCCTTGATGATTTGCTGCATGCTCTGCCCACGGCCGCGCTGTAGCGCACACCGGATTTTCTCCGTTATGCGCTTGCGGCTTTCCGGTGCGATCCTGAGCTTCGGTTTCCTGTGCCACGTCATGCTGTAGCCCAGGAACTTCCGCCCCCACGGTCGAGCCACTGCGCTCTTGGCCGCATTGACCTTCAACTTCAGCCTTTGCTCCAGAAACGTCGTGATTGACTGCCTGACCCGCTGTCCTGCCCGATCGCTCTTGACGTAGATGTTGCAGTCATCGGCATATCGGCAAAAGCGATGCCCGCGTCGTTCCAGTTCCCGGTCCAGATCGTCCAGCAGGATGTTCGATAACAACGGTGAAAGAGGACTGCCTTGCGGCGTCCCTTCGCTCCGTGCACTCGCTATCCCGCCTTCCATCAGTCCCGCTCCCAGATAGCGCCGGATCAGCTTCAACACCCCGGGGTCTTTCACTTTGCGCCCCACTCGTGCCATCAGCACATCGTGGTTCACTCGGTCGAAAAATTTCTCCAAGTCGAGATCTACGGTCCATCGACGACCCTCGGCAACATACCCTCGGGCGGCATTCACCGCCTGATGGGCGTTGCGTCCGGGACGAAAACCGTAGCTCGATTCCGAGAACCCGGGATCGAACAGAGGT